>ONUD01000090.1 GCA_900320925.1 uncultured Eubacteriales bacterium | reverse complement strand
AGACTTGGTGACATTGCGTTTCGGCAGGCAAAAAGAATCTCCTGCCCGTCTTGTACGAAAAACAGATGTCACGGGTATTGTATCATAATCCAACGCACGATGAAATAGTCTTTCTTCATTCTTGTAAAAATCATCTATATTTATCTTTAAAAGAGAAATTTTTTTATCGCCGATTACGAAAGAATCCTGCTGATTCCATGGCATTTCTGACACTTTCGTATGCTTTGCTTCCCTGACAAGCCGCAAAAATCCCTGCTTGCAGACAACATAGACTCCCTTGCCAAGTTCCACTGCTCCCTGACTGTCCAGCATTTGGACAATTAACGCCATATGCCTTGCTTCGGGTACATAGGGACGGCACAACAATTGTATCGCTCGTGTCAGTACCGCTTCCTCAAGCTGCCGCAGTACAGCGGTATCATATCCCTTGGGCGTTGCGGCACGGGCAAGCCCTTTTTCAGCACATTCCGTGACAAATGCTACGGTTTGCCGCATTCTTTCGGTCATGCCGGCAACGGCACTTTCAAAAGAGGGGTTGATTTCTTTCAGTTTCGGGATAATCTCCAGACGGATACGGTTCCTCGTATATGCCGCTGACAGGTTGGTGCTGTCCGTCACATATGACAGGTGATTGGCATTACAGTATGCTTCAATCTCCGCTCTGGTACATTCTATCAGCGGACGGATAATGTTCCCCCGTACAGGCGGTATCCCGCAAAGTCCTGCCGCACCGCTGCCCCTTGCCAAATGAAACAGGACAGTTTCCGCATTATCCGAAGCGGTATGGGCAGTAGCGATTTTGGCATGATACTGCTCTGCCAGCTTCTGAAAAAAGGCATAGCGAATCTCTCTGCCGCACAGTTCGGTACTTTGGTGACGGGAAAGGGCTTCTTTCTGCACATCGGCGTGTAAAGTAACCAACTTCACACCATATTGCTGACACAGTTTTTCTGTAAAGTGTTCATCTCTGTCAGCTTCCTCCCCGCGGAGCATATGGTTGACATGACAGGCGATGACCTGATAGCCATGCATGACCAGCCAATGCAGCAACGCACAGGAGTCAGCTCCCCCCGACAATCCCACAATAACGGGTTCTTTCTCAGAAAGCATACGGTATTTTCGGACAGTCTGTTCTACTTTATTCTCCATGCCCCACCTCGGAGGTAAACCGCATAAATTCGCCCTGCCAGTGGAGCGGTACCGAACGGGTTTCCCCGTGTCGGTTCTTGGCGATAATACATTCGCCGCTGTTGGCAGTTTCACTGGGGGTCTGGTCACCTTTATCTCTGTAATAGTCCTCACGGTACAAAAACAGTACAATGTCCGCATCCTGCTCAATAGAACCCGAATCTCTCAGGTCAGACAATTGAGGCTTATGTTCGGCTCTCTGCTCGCTGGCACGGGAAAGCTGTGACAAGGTGATGACAGGCACATGAAATTCTTTGGCAAGGATTTTCAGATTTCTGGTAATTTCCGAAACCTCCTGCACGTGGTTGTTAATCGGTCGGGACGGCTTCATCAGCTGGAGATAGTCAATAATGACCAAATCCACACTTTTCAGCCGCCGCAGCTTTGCCTTGATTTCCGGCACACTGATATTGGAATTGTCATCCACATACATATCTGCCTTGTTAAGGACATCTCCCGCTTCAATCAGCCTGCCCCATTCCTCATCGGACAGCTTGCCGGTTCTGAGCTTGGTACCGGGTATCAGTCCCTCCGTGGACAGCAGACGGGAAGCCAACTGTTCCTTGCTCATTTCAAGGGAGAAAAATGCCACCCGCCGTTTGCACTTGACGGAAACGTGTCTGGCAATATTCAGGGCAAAGCTGGTTTTTCCCATACCGGGTCTTGCCGCCAAGATAATCAAGTCCGAGCGGTTCAAGCCTGTAATCGTGCTGTCCAACGCCCCTATGCCTGTAGGAATCCCTTTATAATACTCACTTTCAGGAGAATTGAGCAAATCCAGCCTGTCAAAGGTTTCGATGACAATATTGCCCAGCCTTTCCAATCCCTTGACACTCTTGTCATCCCGAATATCAAAGATTCTCTGCTCGGCGGAATCAATCAGCTTGGTAGCATCTCCCTCACCGTAGTGAGAAGCATCGGCAATGATTTCTCTGGAGGAATCAATCAGCTTTCTGACAAAGTATTTTTCCCTGACAATATCCGCATATTCCCCGACTCTGGAAATGGACGGTACAATATCGGCAATCTGCATCAAATAGGTTTTGGTATCCGCCTCGGAGAAGTCCTCGTTTTTCCTCATCTGGTTGAGGACTGTAATCAGATCCACCGAACGGCTCAGGGTGAACAGATCCACCATTGCCCGATAAATCAGCTTATGGGCTGTGACATAGAAGTACTCCTCTGAGGGGAGGATCTCCATCACCTCCGACAGACGGTCAGAGTCCATCAAGACTGCTCCCAATACAGCCTGTTCCGCTTCCGCATCATACGGCAGCATACTGCCCGTATAGAGTTCCTCTTCCATTTCCTCATCACCTCAAATGAAAAATTGAAAACGCTGCTCACGTTTCCAATTTCGTTTCCACGACCTTGACATTGATTTTGGCTGAAATACCCGTGTAGAGCTTCACTTCACATGGATAGGTGCCAAAAGCCTTGATGTCGCTTTCGAGTACCAGCTTGCGTTTGTCGATGGACAAGCCGAATTTCTTGTTGAGTTCATTGGCAATTTCCTTGCCTGTCACGGAGCCGAACAGTCTGCCGCCCTGTCCGGCCTTGGCGGTCACGGTAAGAATTTGTCCCTGCAATTTAGCGGCATTTTCCTTTGCCTGTGCGGTTTCCACGGCAATTTTATGCTGTTTGGACTGCTCGGCATTTTTCAGTTCATTGAGAGCCTGTGCATCGGCTTCCTTGGCAAGCTTTCTCGGCATAAGAAAATTTCTGGCATAACCGTCGGAAACATTCACCAGTTCTCCTTTTTTGCCTGTTCCCTTAACATCCTGTAAAAGTACGACTTTCATGGTAGTTCCTCTTTTCTTTATTTATTTTCCCCGACAATCACCTTGCTCAAATCGAGGTCATTGATAATAGAAACCAATCTTTCTCTTGCTTCGGCAATGCTCACATCCTCCATCTGGCAGGCTGCCATGGTCTGATGGCCGCCGCCGCCCAGAGATTCCATGATGACCTGCACATTCAGGTCGCCCAGTGAACGAGCCGATATATTGACAGTCTTGCCCGTCTTGTACATCACAAAGGAAGCCTTGACATTTTCAATGCCTAACAGTTCATCCGCTGCCTGTGCGGAAGCAATGCGAATATCGGGTGTACTCTCATCTGCACAGGCAATGGCACAGTAGTTGAAAATTTCGGCTTCGCTGACCAGTTTATACTTCACTTTGTAGGTATCAATGGAATTGGAGAACAGACGCTTGACTTCCACGGTATCGGCACCGTTACTGCGGAGATAGGCGGCAGCTTCAAAGGTTCTGACACCCGTGCGGAGTACAAAGTTCTTGGTATCGAGCATGATACCCGACAGCATGGCTTCGCTTTCCAGACGGCTGGGGGATTCGTTGCTCAGGTACTGAATCAACTCTGCTGTCATCTCACAGGCGGAAGAAGCATACGGTTCATGATAGAATACCAGGGCATTGTCGATATGGTTGACCATCATGCGGTGATGGTCAATGACCACCACTCTGCTGCAACGGTCGTAGATAGCACGGGACTCCAGAAAATTCGGAGAATGGGTATCCACGATAATCAGCAGGCTATGGTCATCGAGCAGATCCAGTGCTTCACTTTCCGTTTTGAAGATCCCCTCAAAGCCTGATTTTTCAAAGCTTGCCACCAGTGACTTGGCAAGGGTCTGCTGGCGGTTGATACAGATGTAAGCCGTTTTTTTCAGACCCTTGAGTACCGCACTCCACATACCAATGCAAGCCCCCACGGAATCCAAATCAGAATAGCGATGTCCCATGATAATGACATTGCTGCTGTTGCGGACATGGTCGATCAGGGTGGTGGCAATGACTCTTGTCCGCACCTTGTCGCGTTTTTCAACGCCCTTGGAAACGCCTCCGAAAAACTTGTAGGACTCAGCTTTCTTCACGGCAACCTGGTCACCGCCTCTGCCGAGTGCCATTTCCAGAGCCTGCCTTGCCCAAAGTTCATTTTCCTTGAAAGTAGCACCGCCGTGTCCGACACCAATGGAGATGGTGGCATTGCTGCGGTCATTGATCCTGATGTCACGGATATCCTCCAGCACCTTGAATTTTTCGGCAATAAACTGCTTGATGTACCGTTCCTCCATGACAACGATATATCTGCCGCCGGCAATTTTTTTATAGAAGCCCGTGGTGGAAGTCACCCACTTCACGATTGCCTGTTCGACCATCACCGTCACCTGACTGGCCTTCCCCTCTTCGGTTTCCCGCTCCAGTTCTTCCTTGTTGTCAAAGGT
>ONUD01000093.1 GCA_900320925.1 uncultured Eubacteriales bacterium | reverse complement strand
GGAAGAAAAGGTTGATACAAGCAATCTCGACACTGTGTTCCGCTCAGGCAACACGGGTGCCACCAATATTCAAAACAATCTGAACATGGTTGACTTTGGTGTAAGACTGGATTTCCAGGAAACACCGGGCGGCTCTTGGGGCATTATTACATCGGGTGACCATCCTAACACCTACAACAACGGTGCGGGGACATTTACCAATAACACGTCCTATTTTACTTTTAATCAAAAACCAGGCGTAACCAACAAAATAACGTACCTGAATGACTTTATCAAGGGGAATCATCATAACCTGAAAATACAGGAAATGAGTACACAGCCACTGAGCTTCAAGGGGACATCCAGCAGTACCCCTATCAGTGGAAAAACGATAGGAGATTTGTTTGCGTGCAGTTGGGACTTGAAACTGAAAAGTGCGGCGTCATCGTCGGGTGTGAGCAGTCAGAGTACTATTAGCAATGATACTTTTGGACCGGTGCATACGACCTCTTCCAGTTCCCGACCTGCACGGGCAACAAAAACTACCTCTACCAGTGCGGCATCGGACAGTTGGAGCTACTTTGACTTTGCGGGAACGGCGGAAAAACCTGACGCAGTGGTCTTTACCAACACCATCCAAACCTATCCGCTGACAATTACAAAGTCGGTCAGTGACCCCTCTGCCTTGACAGCGGAGGGAACGTCATACACCATACAGATTACGTTTGATAATGTAGGCGGCAGTGACTTGCAGCTGGAAGAAGCCAGAAATTCTGCAACAGGAGCATTGACCCCCAACAATGTGACTATCGTGAAACCCTATACATTTACGCTGTCATCCTCAGATCAAACTGATAGTGTGACCATTAACGTTCCTTTGAATACGGACGTGACGATTACAGAGCAGAATGTTGAAACAGGCAACGAGCCAACCTACAGTGGTGCTGTGAGTGGAACAGGCAGTGCAACGTGTCCCTCATTTGCCATGACGAGTGCAAAGAATGTTACTATCACGAACCCGTCCGCAGGTTCTCCCCCCTCCAATGACTTCAACCTGACCATTATCACAAAATGGCTGCAAACAGAGGAAAACTGGGGTACGACTACCCTGCAAAGAGTTGCCTACAAGCTGGAGTACCAGAAGAGCGGCGAAAGTACGTGGACACCTGTTGCCAGCGTGAAAAAATCAATTGGTGCGAATGATACCGTGAATTTGACGAATGGCATGATTGTGTTGGAGAAGTCAAATGCCACCAGTACGTATGGTACAACTATGAGTAGTGCCGGCACGTCCAATACAACATGGGAAACGAACTTTATTGTAGACAAGCAAATAGATGACAGCTATGTAACCTACCGTATCACAGAATATCAGTTAAATGGAAATACAGATTTGGTAGTAGGTGACGGTGTGGAAAACAACTATGCGGAGGACTGGACAGCAACCTACAGCGATACAGCATTGCAGGGAGTGGGGCAGACCTTTACAACGTCAGCGAGTGCCACTACAGGTCAGCTCGTAGTCGTCAATACACCTGTTACAGCAGTGACTCCCTCGGAGAACACAGGCGGTTCCGGCAACCGTGTTCCGATTACAGTCGGCATGGTCATGATCGGACTGGTAGGATTAGCATTTTTTGGTTATCGCAGGCTCAGAAGAGTATAATAAAAAGCGGCAGACAGTAATGTCTGCCGCTTTTATAGTTGGTTTAAAGCTGTAGGTTACACAGTCAGTTTATCAATATTGTCCGTTGCCCTGAAGCTGCAAAGCAGATAGCTGGCGGCATTCAGTGCCATCAGCAGGATGAACAGAAGCATAATAATCATCAGCGAGCCTAATCCCGTATAGCGGAACAGGAGGTAGGAGCCTGCACAGATAATGGCTTCCAAAAGGATGGCCAGTGCCATGTTAAAGAAAATATTGGCATTGCCCCTGAGGGCATTCAGTTCATCGTCCCATACCAGTTTTGGATTGACCGAATCCATGAAGATGCCGAAATAGGATACAAACGATACCGACAGCAGGCTGACCAGACAGCAGAATATGGTCAGCTTTATCCCAAGTCCCAGATAGACAGCCGCTGCGGTTACATACAGCAGCATCCCTGCCCCGCTGATGAGAATACTGACCAAAGCTTTGATGTTGATTTGTGCCATATAGGACAGGGGAATATACTTGATAAAGGCAAAATGCTTTCCCTCACGGGTCAGGGCAGAAGAGGCAATACAGTTGGCAGCCGTAATCAGTACCGATACAGCCGAGATGCCTAAAATCAGCAGCAGGACACTTTCCTCATTACCGCTGCGGATGCCATACAGGAACGATTCCAGAAAGCTGGTTTTGCCGTTGAGCAGGTACACGATGTAAAGGAACACCGGCCATATCAGGTTAATGAGAATGCAGTTCGTGAAATAGGCAGGCGTCCGGAACAGCAGACGGAACTCTTTTTTCAGGTAGCTGACACAGACATGACGCTGTTTCAGGGAAGCAATGGTTTTTTCACGGCTCCTGCTTTTGGAAGCCATGTGGCTGCTGTCGACTGCCGTTTGGAAATAGATCCCCTGTGCCAGCAGCAAAAACAGCACGATGGCAAATCCGTTCACTGCCAGATAATACAGCAGATTGACAGCCGTATTATTCACCATGGCACTGACCAGAAAATGCACCTGCGGGAAAATCAGATTCATCCCATTGATAAGGGCATTATTGGGATTGGACAGTGCTTTCATCAGGTGTTCGGTATCCAGTCCCCCCATTTTTGAAACCAGCACAGCAATCCCTGCCACCACTCCGAGTGTGAGGAAGCCTGTCAGCTTGTTGACAGTATCCTTGTTGCGGATGAAGCCTGTCAGCAGCATGACCAGCATACAGATGACCGCACAGTAAATCAGCGGTACAATGGGCAGTGTCACCATGCCGAACAAGGCGATCAACCATGCATAGAACGGTCTGCCCGAAGCAATGATATAGCCGGCAAAAGCCGCCATGATGACGATAAATTCCATAATGCTTTCACTGATGAGTGCCGCCGTGAACTTTGAGCCGATAATCTGGTAGGGTCTCAGCGGCAGCGGCAGCAGATTTTCAATATCACCCGAAAAATAGAACACGCTGAAAATGACATTTAATCCAAAAATGAAGGAGAAAACAGAAATCAAGTGCAGAAAAAGTTCCACGGCATTCTGTCCTGCTCCCAGTCCCACCAACGGCAGTGTCAGAGCATAAATTACCACACCGACAAAAAATGCCATTGGCAGCATGATACCAAAGATGGCAATGAATGCCATGGCACGGTAGAAAATTTTTTTATAGTTTTTTTCATCGGCAGTCGGCTCTACGGTCTGGAGCAGTGCCTTTACCAGTTTGAAGTAAATCGTCATTTGTCCGTCAACTCCAGGAAGATTTTTTCGAGAGATTCATTTTTATTGGTTTCTGCCAGTTTTTCCAGTGTCCCATCATAGAGGATGTGTCCTTTTTTGATGATAATGACACGGTCGCACAGTTTTTCCGCCACCTCCAGCACATGAGTGGAAAAAAACACCGCATTGCCGGCATCAGCGTGTTCCCGCATCATCTTTTTCAGTTCAAATGCCGACTTCGGGTCAAGTCCCACCATCGGCTCGTCCAGAATCCATACAGGGGGCTGGTGCATCAGGGCGGCAATGACCATGATTTTTTGCCGCATCCCATGGGAATAGCTCATGATGGGGGAAGAGAGTGCCTCACTCAGTTCAAAGCGTTCGGCAAATTCTTCGATACGCTGGCGGCGTTTTTCGGTCGGCACACGGTAAATATCCCCGATCAAGTCCAGAAATTCTGTTCCTTTCAGCCGCAGGAACATATCCGGACTGTCGGCGATATAGCCGATACATTCCTTGGCTTTGAGCGGTTCTTTTCGCACGTTGAAGCCGTTGACGATAATTTTTCCCACATCCGCTTTCAGAATCCCTGTCAGCATTTTCATGGTAGTAGTTTTGCCGGAACCGTTCGGGCCGATAAATCCGACAATTTCACCGCCTTTGACAGTAAAGCTGATGTCATCAACCGCACGGATGGTTTTATGATAGACTTTTGTGACATTTTCAAACTTGATCATTGGACGCACCTCGATTTTTTCTTCTATCATACACATTTTTTTTGCTGATTTCAACAACATTTTGTAAATTTTTATTCTTCTTCGTCAACATATACCGCTCCCAGCACCGCTGCCGCAACAGGGATGGCGGCATCATACCCCGAACCGCCTTTTTCCACGATGACGGAAAAGGCAAGCGGACATTCCTCATCCTTGCAGAAGCCTGTAATCCATGCATGGGAGTTGCCGTCATCATCGGCTTCCGCCGTTCCCGTCTTGGCACACACGTCAAATCGGTCACTGAAATACCATTTCCCGTAGTTGACCTCCACCGTGTAATCCATCATATCATACAGCTTTTTGGCGGTTTCCGCACTCATCATGCGTTTACCGTAGGTACGTTTGTGCAGGTACTCGCTGTTGTCAATATCCTTGATTAAATACGGCATGACGGGAATCCCTTCCTGAGAGGCAATCGCTGCGGCAATCATGGCCATATTCATGGGGGTTTCCAGTACCTCATACTGCCCCACACCCGACCATGCCAGATCGTTTTCATCCGCTTCCGACACATCATACACACTCTCTGCCACAGTAAAGCCGTCAAAGCTGATTTGCTGATTGAAGCCCATTTTTTCTGCCTGTTCGGTCATTTTCTTTTTGCCGAGATCGACGGCAAGATGACCGAAATAGCCGTTGCAGGAGTAGGTCAGGGCGTCCCTGAAATCAATTTCGCCCAGTGTCAGTTCACAGGTCACATCTTCTTTGCCGATTTTGTCGGTACCCTTGCAGACATAACGGCGGTTTTCCACGTCCCTGAGATTGTCCAGTGCCGCCGCCGCCGTCACCAGCTTGAAAG
>ONUD01000095.1 GCA_900320925.1 uncultured Eubacteriales bacterium | reverse complement strand
CCTGTGGTATCCACGACAAACATGACTTCTGTTTGCGGATAGGCTTTGCCTTCCCCGTCAAAGGTCATCTCGTAGCCGTCATCCCAAACAACCGTATTGGTCTGTTCGTCCACTACGCTGTCTGTAACGGCAATCGGCTGTGTCTGCACCTTTCCCTGACTTTCCACTTCCAGGGTGGTCACTGTCTGATTGTCGGGAGCAAAGAGATAGACCTTGCCCTGCTTGTCGGTAATGCCGCTCCAAAGGACATTGCCGCTTCCGTCAAGGATTCTGGCCTTGGCATTGACAACAGGCTGATTCGTCTTGTCTGTCACGGTAACTGATACCCTGTTTGTCGGCATGATACCATACTGTCTTGGCAGGGTAATCTTGCCTGTATTCACAAGGTTCGTAAAAAATCCCCAGTTGTCATTGTCATTCCACTCCCCTGCTGTCAGCAGACCTGCTTGCGGCAGCACACTTTCTTCATATTCGTCAACAACGATGATATCTTCCCCCTCTTCCGTCCACGCAGGGGCTTCCATAGCTATTTCGTCATCGGTTGCCGCTGCGGCATCGGCCGTTCTGAGCATATCTCCATCGGTTGCCGCTATGGCACCATCCTCTGCCACCACCGCTTCCTCGGCTATATCATTGGTGAACAGATCAAAAAGACCGTGCTTTTCCGATTCTCTGACAGACGGATTGGCAGTGATTTTCGGAGTGAGTACCCCATCTTCTGCTTCCTCGATTTGGGAAACAGGCGGTTCCGAAACAATCGTAGGATTCGCCTGACACCCCATAGCAGACGCCAGTGACAGTATTGCTATCATGCATAAAATTCTTCTTGTTTTCATGGTAAAAACCTCCTTTTATCTCTTATGTACCTCTTTTTTTGGATTTGTTACAGGGATTTTGAAAAAAATCGGGCTGCGGCAGAAAAAATTTCTCCGCAACCCAATTTTTATTTTTTACGGTCAAATTCCGGATTGAAGGCATAGAAATTTTTGCTGTCCAGCTTATCTGTTACAATTCTGAGTGCTTCACCAAAACGCTGATAGTGGACAACCTCTCTGGCTCGGAGGAAGCGTATCACGTCTGTCACATCGGGGTCATCACAGAACCGCAGAATATTATCATACGTTGTGCGTGCTTTCTGCTCTGCGGCACAGAGGTATGGACAACATACTGTCAAAAATTCCAGTAAATCGTAATTTTTCTGTCAGCCTTGGTACCGCCGACTTCAATACGCTGTATCATCAGCTTCACCCATTCCCTGGTAATCGTATGAAAGGGCAGAGCAGTCTGCACAGAGGAAGAGGTTTGTTCCTTTGCTTGAAG
The DNA here is from genome assembly GCA_900320925.1 of uncultured Eubacteriales bacterium. Lineage (GTDB taxonomy): Bacteria > Bacillota > Clostridia > Oscillospirales > Acutalibacteraceae > UBA1213. The sequence goes on along the minus strand of ONUD01000095.1, from coordinate 4,549 downwards.
CTGAGAGAGCCGTAAAGAACAGGCATTTTCTTCTTCCCGCAATGTTTTGGAAAGCTCCCCGAACTGGGCAGGAGAGATTCTTTCTTTCAGCTTATCCAGATAGAGGTTTTTCAGAGCAGTTTTGAGTTCGGATTGTTTTTTTTGAAGGGAGCGGAGGGAATCATGTGTATCTTTTGGGCATGGTCGGGGATAACGGGCAGAGAGATATGCCTGCTCAAGGTACTGTTTTTCCAGCCCACGGAACTCTTCCAGCACGGCTTTTTCAAGCGTTGACTGGAAGATAGTCATTCCCTTACAGCAGGTTTTTCCATATTTAGCGTTGTTGCACCGAAAATATCGCTGATGGTGGTTGTAGGCAACCCCCATATGACCGCCGCATTCGGCACATATCATTGTCCCAGAAAAAGGACTGTTCTGTCCTGTATAAGAGGGTCTGGTTTTTTCATGCCAAAGCTGTCTGGTCAGTTCCCAAGTCGGCATATCAATAATCGGGTCATGGGTATGTTCCGTGCGAATCCATGACTGAGGGGAAGTCGGAATACTGTGTTTTGATTTGTAGGTAGGGTGGCAGGTCTTGCCCTGCACCAGATTGCCGATATATACCTCGTTTTGAAGGATACGGCTCACGGTATCATATTTCCAGTATACCCCCGTCTGCTTGCCTGCATGATAGGCGGAAGGGCTGGGAACACCGTTTTCATTGAGGATTCTGGCAATGCGTGTTCTGCCGACCCCCTGAATATACAGGCGGTAGATGTCCCTGACGACCTGTGCGGCGTGTTCATCAATAAGCAAATGGCCGTGGCAGTCAGGGTCTTTGCGATAGCCGTAGGGGGCAGTGGCACCAATGAACCACCCCTCTTTCATACGGCTATGCAGAGCGGCTTTGATACTTGCGGACATATCCTCCAGATACCATTCATTGACAAGGCCATTGATTTGTCTCGCCTTTTTGTTGCCGTCGAGGGCGGTATCAATATGATCCACAATGCTGACAAAGCGGATACCCCATTCAGGAAAAAGGTGATGGAGATACTGTTCCACCACCTCCAGTTCACGGGTAAAACGGGACTGTGTTTTACACAAGACAATCTGAAATTTCCGTGCCTGTGCATCGGCTATCATTTGGTTAAAAGCAGGACGGCTTCTGTCAGAGCCTTTGAAATCGTCATCGGAATAGATTTGATAAATCTCCCAGCCCTGTTCCATGGCATAAGCGGTCAGCATGATTTTTTGATTACGGATACTGTTGCTCTCCTGTTGCCTGTCCTGTTTATTTTTATCCTCCTCGGAGAGGCGGCAATAGATAGCGGCTTTGTTTGTCATTGGCCGCCCTCCCCACAAAAAAAGCCGACTCTATCGGATAGAATCGGCTTTTCAGACAGATATTGCAGTATTTTGAGAATCAGGTCATTAAAAGCCTGACGACGCTGCGTGGTGTTTTCGGTCAGAAAGCAAGATGTAATGGTGACATTTTTCATGGTCATCCCTCCCTGCTTCATACTATTCCCACAAGTGATTATTTATTCCTGAGTTTGAGGTTGATAAAGTTGATCAGGGAGATAATGCCCACGATTACCGCACTGCCGCCCATAATAATCATGACCAGTGCCAGAACAGAATCATTCTCCATGGCACGGAAAAACAGTCCCACAAGGGTAAACGGGATTCCTGCCGCAAGGGGAATGATAAAGGACGAACGCTTGTATTTGATTTCCTCTTCGGTATCGGTATCGCTCTCATTGTCACCAATTTTTTTCAGGCGTTTGAACTGCACGATTTTATAGATGCCGATGGTCAAAAACGGCACCGACAAAAAAATAATCATTGCCCCCCGATACCGCATGGTTTTTGTCCAGATGACAGTTGGCTCCTCCACGCTGACATAAATTTTCAGGACATCCCCCTGTTTCCATGATGCTTCATACTGCCTGAGGACAACGTTTTCATAGTCAACCCCTTGATATTGGTAGGAAACCAGTGTGGTCGGCGACTGTATGTCGATTTCAGAGCTTTCTGCTTCATGAAAACCCGTAATGGTGGCCGTACACACGGCTGCACGGTCAGGAAACTGGGTACTTGCCACCTGTACCACTGTGCCGATTGACAAGAGAATGACTCCGATCATAATCAGGATAATACTTCCCCTCATACCGATTCTTTCCAATGACAGCTTATGCTTCATGATGCTTCTTCCTCCTCCTGTTCCTCCTCCTGTTCCTCCTCAGCGGGAACTACCGCCGCATCAACGGTAATGGTCTGGCAGATGTCGTCATAGATACAGCTATGCTCTCCCTTGTACCCCTTGGCATTCAAAAATTCCTCTATCCAATCATGGATGTTTTCATAGCACTCCTCCGCCAAAGCGGTATTTGTAAATTTGATTGGCACATGATCTATCACACCGTCTTGCAGATTCTTTTCCAATATTCCTGTTACCTGCTCTTTCAGTTCCACCTTGTCATTCACCAACAATCCGTGAAGCTGGTGATAATTTTCCCTGACGCTCTTGCATTCCGGCATTCCCAGTTCCCGGTAAAAACCATACACTTCATGGGTCTGATTGCAGAACGTATCATCCACATTGAAAAAGCCGTAATTCGGATAGGTTTGCTCCTCTGCTGTGTTTTTCAGGTTGTCCACAGTCAGATCCAACTGATAGTATCTCCCGTTGATACGCACCACATTCCACGAATGCCCCGCATAAACCGCATTGACCTCCCACTTGGGACGTCCCGATACGCACATACATTCATTGTCCAGTTCTCTCATGCACCACATGAAGGCCTTGCAGATCCCCTCGCACCGTCCTACATGATGTACCAGTACCCCCCATACCGTTCCCGAGTACTTCTCCGTATCGTCATACACACAGCTTTCAAAAATCATATCATAAATATACTGTTCCTGTTCCAGTTCATTCCTGCCTTTCAGCTCCGCTTTCAGGTTCTCAAAAAACAGGTGCAGTTCCCCCATGCAACGGTCATATTCCTTTTTTTCCATGTTGTAGGTGAAGCAGACACCCGATACCGTGTTGCAGTTCTCATCCGCATACATCGGCGAGTAATCCCCGTTGAGCTGTATCAGCTCCGGGCAGTCATAATTCAACAACAGCATCAAACCGTCCAGTGCTTCCGCATAGACCAACTCATCAAACTTCACATAATCTTCAAAATTCTGTGCCGCCTCATACATCTGCAAAAATATGTGGAACAACTGCGGATCCAGCTTGTTGATAAAATACTTAGAGTCAAGATCATATACAATCGCTTCATCAATGACCCGTTTTTTCGGCTCGGCAGAGGATTCTACAGACTTGCTCGGCTCTTGGGAAACTTTTGGCGGTTCCGATACCGCCGTACTGCTTTCCGCCCGGGAAACCGGCTCCTCACTCTCTGTGCTGCTTTGTACCGAACTTTCCACCGGCAGTTGGGAAGGCTCTACCTTACTCGGCACACTTTCTGCTGACACGCTGCTCTTTTCTTTTTTGTCAGCAGAGGATTCGGCCGTACTGCTTTCCTCCGTGAGGGTTGACTCCCATACGGGCATACTCTCTGTACCGCTGTACTCCCCCGCCCTCTGGCACCCTCCCAGACACAAGGCGGCTGCCAGTATCATGACTGTCAATGTTTTTTTCATTCGGACAACTCCTTTTCTCACTCTCCCGGCTCTTCATAGCCCGTATAAGGGGCTGTAGGGTCATAGAAAGCATCCATCACACCCCTGTTTTCATCGTATATCTGGTTATAGTCGATAGCATCGGAGAACGGTGCCGCCTCTACATTGGCTTTTGCCGTTCCTTCATAGTTCCCATAGCCCTCCTTGACACTTTCAAGGTCACTCAGCTCTGCATTCTTTTCCTCCACGGCTGCATGGATCTCTTGGAGCTTCCTTCTCCTGCCTGCCACCACGATCCCGCATATCCCTACAATGATGGCTGCCGCACACAATACATAGGTCGTGGTATGGTACTCTGCGGGCGGGTCATCTACCACTGAACAAATAAACGGCTGTGCCGCATCGTACTTGATTGGCAGGTGGTCATTCACCTCCACATGAAACGGTACATTGTACAGCGAAATGTTCTGGTACTGCTCCCCGTTAATGCTGAAATCTACCGTTACATTATAGTATTCCCTTGCACTGCCGTCCTCGGCGGTGGCACTGTAAGAGGATACCGATGTTACTACCGCTTCTGCACGGGGATCTGTCATATCAGGGGTATTGTGTTCTTTGTCTGCTCTCACCGCTCCAAACATACACACACTCCCTATCATCACCAGCAACCCGAACATTACCATCTGTACCCATGGCTGACTCAGTTGTTTCCTGACTGTTTCCATCCTCTTTGCTGCCTTTCTATATGTATCTTTTTATATCATATAACATTTTTACTAAAATTTCAATAGTCTCTCTATTTTATTCAGGGCAACCGCATGAAAAAATCACTGAAATTTGTTAAAAATAACGCTTGCCAAAAAATCATCATCAACGGAACAGCGAAATCTTTTGGCTTTCAGACTAAGCTTTGATGAAGTAAAAGATTTAT
>ONUD01000096.1 GCA_900320925.1 uncultured Eubacteriales bacterium | reverse complement strand
CCTCCCTCCATGAGGGAGGTGGCAAAAGCTGGTAAATTATCTGCCGAAATGCTATATTTTTCTTCATATAATGAATAAATTGAACAACAGGAAGTTGTCCAGTTTTTGACGGAGGGAGCTTGGCGGCAATGAAGTTTCCCTTTGTCATTTCTTTCATCGGGAAAATGAATGGGTGCATTTTCGCAACACTTTTGAAAATTTGCTGATTTATAGTAAAAAAACAGCCCCCTTTGCGAGAAAGTCGGGGACTGTTTGATTTATCGTCTGAGGATTTTTTTGAGGTAGGTATAGAACACGCTTTTTTTGCTGACCATGACATACACCGTGAACAGAATGATGAACACCGCCGCACCAAAGGCAATTTCTATCAGCAAACCGCTGACACTCTCCTTGATGACGATGTTGAGCAGTCTGACGGCAACGAACATCACTGCCCCGATGAGTGCCGACGGGAGGGCATTGAGGAGGAATTTTCTGACAGGAAGCTCCTTGCGGATACACCATGTCTGGTAGAGGAAGATGAATACATAGGAAACAATGGTGCCGATGACCGCCCCCATGGCTCCCAGCGTGGGAATCAGCAGAGCGTTGATAATCACGTTCAGCACCGCCGCCCCGCATACGGCTTGGATATAGATTTTGTCCTTGCCTTTCGGGATAATGTACTGCATACGAATCACCGCATTGAATGCCATCAGCCACACGGTAATGCCAAGACCCTCTAAAATCTGTCCTGTGAGGGCAAATTCCTCTCCAAAGAAGATGATGGAGAAGATATGGGACACCGCCGCCAGTCCAAATGACAGAGCCGCCGCCATGGTAGTCGAAAATTCCATGCTGGAAACAAGGTATTTGGCAGCTTCCTCATTTTTACGGTTGGCATAGATATGTGCCATACGGGGAAGCATGACGGTTCCAAGGGCATTGATGAGTGCCACGGGGAACATAATCATCTTGTCGGCATTTTCATAGCACCCTACATCTGACATCACCGAGAGATTGCCCAGCATAATCTTGTCAATGGTACGGAAGATACTGGTTGCCAGCACCGCCACAAATAAGGCAAACATAGGCTTGACGTTTTCCAGCATGAGTTTTTTGTCAGGCTTGCAGAAGCGGATATATTTTTTAAGGAACATCCATACCACCGATTGGCTGACGAGTGTACCGAGAGCCATGATGAAGACATACTTCCACAAATCATTTTTGTCCCTGACAAAGATGAACACACAGGCAATGGTAATCAGCTTGACAATGGTATTGCGGGTCACGGTAATCTTGAATTTTTCCAGCCCGAAGAATGCCCAGTTAATATCCAGAAAGGCGGCAATCAGATAGATCGTATTGATAATCAGATAGAGCGTATATTTGGGAGCAAACAGGAGGATATAAGCCGCATAGCCAACGGTCACAATGCCTGTAATAATCAGGTGGAGGGCAAACAGACTGCTGAATACGATATTCAGTTGCTGTTGGTCATCTTTCACCTTGGCAATGGCACGACTGCCATGATTATTCAGTCCGAGCATGGAGAAAATGACGAAATAATTGGTAACGGTAAAGGAGTAGGAGTAGATTCCCACATTATCCGCACCGAGAACTCTTGCAATATAGGGAGCTGTTGCCAGCGGGAGAATCATGGTCAGCACCTGATACAGAAATTGCAGGATAAAATTGACTTTGAGATTACTTTCTTTTTTCTTCATGACGCTGCTCCTGTTTCAAAAGGTTACCCAGATGGGCAGAAGAGTCCTTGTTGCTGATTTTTTTAGCAGGAACACCACCCCACGTTGTATTTGGTTCGGTAATATCCTTCACAACGACTGCATTCGCACCGATAGCCACATGATCCGCAATACGAATATTGCCGATAAGCTTGGCTCCCGCACCGATATAGACATTATCACCAATGATAGGAGCTTCTTTTTGACCGCCGGTTGCCCCTATCACCACACCTGTTTGAATACGGCAGTTTTTACCAACTTTTGCTCCCTTGCTAACTGCAAGATAACCATAATGGACAATACTCAAGCCTTCCTCAAATACATTGATAGGGACAGAGAATCCCAATTTTACGCTCAAGCGGTGATATTTCAAGCGATAGTACAGTTTTCCAAAAACAGAACCACTTACATTGGTATGATATTCCAATTTCCGCATGGCAATTTCAAACCGATAAATCTCATCACGGAACAGCTTCGGCTTACCTGTTTTTCCCATTGCCTTTCTGTCTTGCGAAAGATAGTATTGTAAATCTTCCTTACTTTTTATCATGATACACTCTCTCCACAAATTTCTGCAATTCGTCAAAATTACGTTTTGACATTTCCCTGATTTCATGCGGCAGTTCCACAGGGCTATCATACCACTGCATGATTTTTTCTGTTATCTCATCTACAGAGGCATTTTT
>ONUD01000199.1 GCA_900320925.1 uncultured Eubacteriales bacterium | reverse complement strand
ACTGCCAGTCCTCCCAGAATCAGCGGCAGTCCTCCTGCGGCAATCATCAATGGTACAATAATCAATCCGCTTGCTTCTCCACTCATTGTAACTCTCCTCTCGAAATAATTCATAATACATAATGCATAATTATTGATGTTTGCTTGATTTGATGATGGCGGTTAATCATTTTATCAGTTCTTCGCAATCCGTATTTATCATCTTTCATGCGTTTACTTCTCCTTTTGGCATAATTATGAATTATGCATTATAAATTATAAATTCTTTTCAAGGTCTTTGGCAGTGTCGCTGAAAGATTTGTTGGTGTTCATTTTGAGTTCGTTGATGTCTGCGGCATATTTGACGGCATCGGGGGATTGGATCGCTTCACAGACGTGCTGATAAATGTCACGGGAGTACAGTTCCTGTTCTGCACCGCCGTAGTCGATATGGATAATGACCCTGTTTTCGACATTGCGTTTGGCTTCGACAGGGACAAGGTAGATGTAGATTTTGTTGCCCGATGCATTCTCGAATACCAGCTTGAGCCACTCTCTGGTATCCTCGGTCACGCTTTCTCCGTCAAAGTTCATTTTGACATACTCCTGAAAACAGCGGGAGGAAAGTACTTCTTCGGTAGCCTGACGGTAGCCGGTCAGTTCCTCGTGCCATTCCAGATTGATTTCATCGGAAAGAAAATCAATAATGCTTTCCCCCCAGTCGGCACGCTGGCAGGAAGCGGTATAACGAAGCGGATACAGGTCGTGCAGGAGTTGCAGACGCTCATCAAGTTTGGCAATGTCCTTGATATAGTCTTTCAACTGGTCGGTATTGGCACTGTCAGGCTGTTTCAAATAAGCTTCCTTGCCGATGGAAGCAATTTTGCGGTAGCGGTTCATTGCCTGCACGATGTCGGCAAACTCGCCTTTTGACCAGTAATTGATTTCAACAAGGTGTTTTTTTCTCAGTTCGGCATTTTTGCCGCTTGGCTCGGCAATGGTTTCCTCCCAGTCGGAGAGTTCCTGCTGTACCTTGGCGGCAAGGTAGTTGAGCTTCATGAGAAACAGGTCATATTGTCTGTCCCATTCGGCGGCCTTGTCGTCAATCTGATAGCCGAGCCGTTCCAGTCCCGATTTGGCGGAAATAGCGACTGCCGTGGCAGCTTCAAACAAGCCTGCCTGATAAAGCTGCTGACCGTCCTTGATGGCATTGTAAAAAATGGTCAGACGCTTGGGCATGAATTTTTCATGCGGTTTGGTTTCAATTTGGTGAAATTCATTGGTGGCATGAAGAAGATATTCCTTTGCTTCACGGCTGCTGCCCTGATTGCGTGCAGAAAGGTCATTGCGGATTGCCTGCACCTGTTGTTCCAGTTCCTGATTTTTGCGTGCAAGCTGTTCTTCACTGCGTTTCACTTCCTTTGCCAGACGGCGGTATTCGGCACTCATGCCTGCCGCTTCGCCCTGCATCTCTCTTTCAATGCTTTGCTGATACTCTTTCAGCATTCGTTCATATTCCTGTTTCGTTTTCTCGTCATGCTCACGGACGGCACGACGCATATCTTCCTGATAATAGGCAATGGCTCTTTTTTGTTCGTCAATGATACGCTGACGTTCCTGTTCAGCCTGCTGATTTTGCTGACGGAGCTGTTGTTGGAGGGCATTGATTTCCTGTTCCAGTTGTCTGACTCTGTCTGCCATGCCTCATCACCCCTTTATACTGCCCTCTATTTCCATGGTTTTTTGTTGTTTTGCCTGTATCAAAAGGGCAATCTGTTTTTCGGCTTCCTCCAGCTTGTCAGCAATCTCTTTCAGCAAGGTTTCAAGTGTTTGCGTATCCTGATAATAGGGAATAACACGCTGAGCCGTTTGGAGCCGTTTTTGATATTCTTCTGTCTGAGCCTGAGCGGTATCCGTATCCACGGGCGGCGGGGCAGGTGCCGGGGGTGCAGGCGGTACGGTTTCTGTGGGTTTTGGGGGTTCTGCTGGTTGTATCGTTTCCGTTGGCACTGTGGGAGGTGGGGCAGTTGCTTCTTCTGTGACAGGCGGCTGTTGGGTATCCGCATATTCCAACCGCAAAAGATAGTGATTGCCTGACGGTATCAGTTCCAGTCCCATCAGTGTCCCATCAAAGGGATAGCGGTTTTCTTCTTTTTTCGTGGCACTCCTGACAAGCACGATACTTTTTTCTGACAGTTCTCCCGAAAGGGCAGGAACGATTTTGAGTGACTTGTCAACAGAGATGGGTCTGATGGTAAGGGTCTGCCCGTCCACGCTTTCAGACATATTGAAGTTGCCGTATACTCGCACTCTGCTACCGTCACGGTGAACCTGCACGGCATAATTTTCAATGGCGGCATCGTCCAACTGCACGGCCAGTGCCGTTTCACCTGCCATCACTTCTTTCAAAACATTCATTCTGACGGTATCCCTGACCAATACCTCCGCTTCAAAAATCACCGCTCATACCTCCTGCCTTTTCCTTGATTTTCTGCCACACGTCCAGTACTCCTTTGGACGGTACACCAATCAGCACCGCCTGATTGGCAGTAAACTTGATTTCAGCACGGCGTTTTGCCGCCGCATAATAGACTTGTCCCACTGTTTTGTAACGGTCTGACAGGTAGTGCAGACGCTGGTTGGAAGAACCGATATAGGCTCTGCCGTCATCCAGTTCCCTGACATACCTGCCGTCAATGAGGAGATCCGTCATGCTCAAAAGACGGTTGCAGTCGTCCTTTCGCCGCAATTCCTCCAGCGTGAAGCCTGTATAGATGATAACGCCCATTTCTTTCAGGCTTTGCAGTTGCCGAAGCATGGCATACAGGGCATTCGCCTGCAAGAATGGCTCACCGCCGCTGACGGTAATGCCCTCCACATCACAGGAAGCAATCGTTTCAGCCAATTCCTGTATCTTCCATGCTGTATAGCTGCCATTTTTGGTATTCTCTGCAAGGCAGCCCTCACAGTCAAAACAGCACCCGTGAACCCATATAACAAAACGCCTGTACGGACCAAGCAGTTCCGTACTGTTTTCCGTATGTGATACCAAAAGCGTATTTTCTTCCGACATTCTCTTATACAAGCCACCCTTCAAGCAATGTACAATTATGAATTGAAAAGGCGGAGAGTGAATGGTGAAGCACTCCACTCTCCACTCTCCACTCTCCACTCTCATTCTACATCTACGCCGTAGGCACGGCACAGGGCTTCCAGACCGCCCCTGTAACCGGCGGCAACGGCATTGAATCTCCATTCGCCGTTCCTGCGGTAAATCTCGCACACGACCAGAGAGGTTTCAACAGAAAATTCCTCTTCCAAATCGAAACGGATGATGGTTTCACCATCTTCTGCTTCTGCATTGGGAAGCTGCACGACACGCACATAAGCATTGGATACCTGTCCGAAATTCTGATGACGAATATCGGCTTCATGGATCGTAACGGTGATGGCAATTTTTTCAATTTCAGGCGGAAGTTTGGTAAAGTCGATGATAATTTGTTCATCGTCACCGCCGTCACTGTTGCCGCCTGTGGTATCATCGCCTGTGGAGCGTACGGCACCGTCACGGGTCTCAAGATTGTTGTAGAAGACAAAGTCCTCATCTCGCAGAACTCTTCCGTTTCTTCCGAGCAGAAATGCAGATGCGTCAAGGTCGAAATCATAACCGCCGTCATAACGGTTGGCATCCCACCCCAGACCGACTAAAGCGTACTGCATGGAATTGCCCAAAGTGACTCGCTGACCTTTTTGCAAGCTGACTGCCATAATGGTTTCCCTCCTTTTTACACGTTGACACCGTAGGCACGGCACAACGCTTCCAAACCGCCTCGATAGCCTGCCGCCAGTGCATTGAACTTCCATTCGCCGTTTCTGCGGTAAATTTCGCACACGACCAGAGAGGTTTCAACGGAAAATTCTTCTTCCAAATCAAAGCGGAGCATGGTTTCACCATCTTGTGCTTCCGCATTGGGAAGATTCACAACACGCACATAGGCATTGGATACCTGTCCGAAATTCTGATGACGGACATCTGCTTCGTGAATGGTGACAGTGATGGCAATTTTTTCGATTTCAGGGGGAAGCTTGGTAAAGTCGATGATAATTTGCTCATCATCACCTTCTGCACTGTTGCCGCCTGTGGTATCATCGCCTGTGGAACGTACAGCACCGTTACGGGTTTCGGGATTGTTGTAAAAGACAAAGTCCTCATCACGCAGTACCTTGCCGTCTGCCCCCAACAGGAATGCCGAAGCGTCCAGATCAAAGTCATAGCCGCCGTCATAGCGGTTGGCGTCCCAGCCCAGACCGATTAAAGCATACTGCATGGTGTTTCCTAAGCCGACTCTTTGTCCTTTTTGCAAACTGACTGCCATAATGTTTCCCTCCTTTTACACACTGACACCGTAGGCACGGCACAAGGCTTCCAAACCGCCCCTGTAACCTGCGGCAAGGGCATTGAACTTCCATTCACCGCTCTTTTTGTAGATTTCGCACACGACCAAAGAGGTTTCAATCGAAAATTCCTCTTCCAGGTCAAACTGTATCATGGTTTCGCCCTGTGTATCAAATTCGTTCTCGATTTTCAGGACTCTGACATACGCATTGGATACCTGTCCAAAGTTCTGACGGCGGGCTTCTGCATCGTGAATTGTCACGGTAATGGCGATTTTTTCGACTTCAGGGGGAAGTTTGGTGAAGTCGATAAAGATTTGTTCATCATCGCCCTCCTGACTGCTACCGCCCGTGGTGTCATCGCCCATGGATTTGACAGCACCCGTTTTGGATTCGGGGTTATTGTAGAAGATGAAATCTTCATCACTCAGCACCTTGCCGTCTGCTCCCAGCAGGAATGCGGAAGCGTCCAGGTCAAAGTCATAACCGCCGTCATAGCGGTTGGAATCCCAGCCCAGACCGATGAGTGCCATTTTTGTAGATTTATCCAAGGATACTCGCTGTCCCTTTTGCAAATTGACTGCCATGTTCTATTACCTCCAAACACTTTTTGCAAGACCGTAACGCTCTGAAAGGTCATCAACTGCCCAGATATTCATGGGCTGACCGATAGCATTGAACTTCCATTCGCCGTCCTTGCGGTACAGCTCACCGAATACCATGGCACACTTGCCGTCATAATCCTCCGAAGAAAGATTATAAATGCAGAGTTCTTTGTTGGTATCGGCATCAACAATGCGGATAAAGGCATTCTGGATCATACCGAAATGCTGACGGCGTTCATTGGCCTGATAGATACTGACAAGGAACACGATTCTGTCATATTCCATCGGCAGACGTGACAGCTCCACCATGATCTGTTCATCATCGCCTGCACCGCCGCCTGTGAGGTTGTCACCCTTATGGATGACACAGCCCGACGGATGGTTGAGGTTATTGAAGAATACCACATCGGTTCTTTGCACAATTTTTCCCTTTTGCAGCAAAAACGCCATTGCGTCACAGTCAAAATCCTGTACGGTTCTCTTGAAGAAGCCGCCGGTTTTTTTGGCTTCATCCCAGCCCAGACCTACCATGACACGTTTCAAGCCGGAATTTCCTTTGGTAAGGTCGACTTTTTGTCCTTTTTTCAGGCTTACACTCATTGTTGTTTTCCTCGCTTTCTTTCTATGGAATCAGTTGTTTCAGTGACAGGAGATTGTCGTCCGTCATGATAATATCGGCTGCCTGCTTGGCAGCTTCATCGGCATTTTTCGGGGCAATTGCCACATCTGCCGCACGCATGGCCTCCACGTCATGCACGCTGTCAAACAGGACTGCCACAGGCATTCCCTGTTCCTGAAACTCTTTTACCATGTTGACTTTATCTTTCGGCAGCAGTGCCGAACGGACATTTTGATCCGTATCACTGCCGCTTGTCACGACAATGACACGGGTTTTGACCAGGTTTGCCAGTTCTGCCGCTTCGGGACGCTCATGATCTTCCAAGGAAACGGTGCTTATCCAGATAACATCCTCCTGCTCTTTCACGGCAACACCGACAGTTCGTCCCGTACTGCTTCTGAGGGGAGCGGACAAGGGATGTTTCCTTCCCTCTCTATCAAGGTAAAAGCGGCACATTCCCCCAATAACGGATACATCCCCTTTGAGATAAACTTTTTCCGTTCCATTGACGGGAACAACGGCACTTGCATATTTTCTTTCGGGGTCATATTCCTGAAACCGCACGGCATGGTAGCGTATCAGAGAGTCCATGACATCTGCCTGCATTAAAAAGGAGAGCATGGCTCTGTCGGTTCTGTTCCCGCCAACGACACTGACACCGCTGATACCGGCACTGTTGTTGATTCCCATACCGATACAAAGTTCTGTCAGCAGTGCAGGGGAGGTTTCTGACAAATTGGTGACATCACTGCCATCAGCCAGTGTCACGGCACGCACGGAAAACTGACCATCCGTAAAGTTGCCCGTTTTATCGGCAAGCAGGACTTTAATTTTGCCGAGTCGTGAGAGGATATGCACATCCTTGACCAGAAGGTGCTGTGTGAGCAGTGTTTGCAGTCTTTTGGTAACGAAGCACCGTGTCAGGATATGCCGTCCCTCCGTGAACAGAAACACAGCGGCGGCGGTCAGAGCCAATGCACTGACTCCCGCAGACAGCAGCCTTCCTGACAGCAAGGCAGACAGCGATGCCGCTGCTAAAATGCACAATGCCACGAAATAACCGACAAAGGCTCTCTGTGTGCAAAGAACCGTCCATCCGATGACAGGCAGATTTTCCGGGGATTCAAACTGTTTCTGCAAGACACGCTTGCCCAACAGCGTCTTGTCCCCCACCGCTTTGACATACATATAGGCTTCTCCGCTGCAAACCACGCTGCTGCGGCAGACATAGAACCGATTGGACAGGTCACCGGCATCATATTGCCTGACTCTTTCGGGAGCGGGGAGCTTTTCCGCCTCCGCACTGCCGCCCAAGGCACTTTGGTCAACGATCACTCTGCCATAGGCAATCTCCCCGTCGGCGGGAACACGGTCGCCTGACTGGAGCAGGATCATATCGCCGACAACGACCTGATCGAACGGCAGCTCCGTCATCGTGCCGTCACGGACGATTTTGGCAGTCCCCCTGAGTTGCTCCTCGTCATGGAGCTTACGGGCAGTCCGTTCTGCCACAAGCTCGGCGGCTGCGGAAACCCCACACAGCACTGCCAGTGCCAGAAGCATCTCCATGACCACGGAAAGCTGTGCATCTCCCATGCCCGAGAGTACCGCCTGTACCGCCAGCATGACCAGTCCCGCCAGTATCGTCGGTTTTTTGGCGATTCCTGCCAGCCTGACTGCCAAAGAAGCTCCGGGCATTTGTGTAAAGCTGTTCATCCCGTATTCTTTACGGCTTCTCTCCACCTCTCTTGAGGACAGACCGTTCAATCTCATTTGCCATTTATCCTTTCAGAGCAGTTCTGTTTATCAATACTCACCTTTTATTCTTCATAATTATACTTTATATTGTTCACTTTGTCAATACGCACAGCGAAAACGTCAGGGAAATCAAACCTGTGTCCAGAAATATTCATAAAAATTTCAGGAAAGATATTGACCCGTTTTTAACAATGGATTATAATGGAGAAAAACAAACCATATAAAAACGGAGGACGAGAACGATGACGAATGCAGAACATACCATCGAAGTACAGGATCTCGACAGCTTTTATGCCAGGCTTGCACAGGTAAGAGAGGCACAAAAACAGTTTGCCGAGTATTCTCAGGAGCAGGTTGACAAAATCTTTAAAGCGGCTGCCATTGCAGCGAATCAGGCTCGTATCCCGCTGGCAAAAATGGCAGTGGAAGAAACCGGCATGGGCGTGGCGGAAGATAAGGTCATCAAAAATCACTATGCCGCTGAGTATATCTACAACACGTATAAGAATACCAAGACTTGCGGGGTGATTGACGATGACCCTGCTTTCGGCATGACAAAGGTGGCGGAACCGATTGGTATCATCGGTGCGGTCATCCCCACCACCAACCCCACTTCTACTGCTATCTT
>ONUD01000200.1 GCA_900320925.1 uncultured Eubacteriales bacterium | reverse complement strand
GGAGGGAGCGTGGCGGCAACGCAGTATCCATTGTCATATCGTTCATCGGGAAAATGAATTGGTGCATTTTCACAACACATTTGAAAATTTGCTCATTGATAATTTCAAACTTGATTTCCGTGGACAAAAAAACACTGCCATCAAGTGACAGTGTTTCTTTATCAACAATCTTTGACACGCACCGCTTCTTCATCTTCATGACGAATCTGTGCCCGTTTAATTTTGCCGCTGATGGTCTTGGGAAGTTCATCGACAAACTCAATGACTCTGGGATATTTATAAGGTGCTGTCGATTTTTTAACATGATTTTGCAGTTCCTTGATAAGTTCCTCACTGGGCTGATAGTTCTTTTTCAGAACGATGGTAGCCTTGACGACCTGTCCCCTGACAGGGTCAGGGACACCTGTGATAGCACATTCGACAACGGCATCATGCTCCAGCAAGGCACTCTCCACCTCAAACGGCCCTATCCTGTAGCCGGAACACTTGATTACATCATCATTCCTGCCCACAAACCAATAGTACCCCTCGCTGTCACGCCATGCCATATCACAAGTATCATAATACTTGCCGAGCAGCCGTTCCTCTGTCATTTCCGGATGCAGATAATAGCCTGTAAACAAGCCTGTCGGCGGATGGTGCTTCACATCCATGATACAGATGGAACCTTCTTCGCCCGTTCCTACCTCCTTACCGTCATTATCCAACAGCTTGATGTCATACAGCGGCGATGGTTTTCCCGTAGAGCCGACTTTGATATCGTCCCACTGGAAGTCTGCCAGCAAAACCGTTCCCTCTGTCTGTCCGAAGCCCTGATAGATATTGTGTCCTGTGAAGCGGAACCATTTGGCATTCACCTCAGGATTCAGGGGTTCACCTGCCGTTGTCCAGTGCTGAATGGAGGAAAGATCATAGCTTGCCACGTCCTCCAACAGCATGAAACGGTACATGGTCGGCGGGGCACAGAAAGTAGTAAGCTTGTATTGTGACATTTTTTCAAGAAGCTTAGCGGGAATAAATTTATCCATGTCATAGGCAAATACCACTGCTCCGCAGATCCACTGACCGTAAATCTTGCCCCATCCGAACTTTGCCCAGCCAGAATCGGTGACACTCATATGTAGCTTGTTTTCCTGCACCTGATGCCAGTATTTGGCAGTCACGATATGTCCCAGGGGATGGGCAAAGCTGTGTTGTACCATTTTCGGCATTCCTGTTGTGCCGGAGGTGAAATACACCAGCATGACATCACTGCTTTTGTTGGCTTCTGCTCCTGTCGGACGTGCAAAGATATCAGGATACTTGGCAATCTCCTCTTCAAAAAATTCCCAACCCTCCTGCTTTTCACCTACTACAATATGATGTTGTATCGTAGGAATATCGGGCAGGGACATTTCTGTCTGGCGGATGACAAAATCGTCATGAATGCAGATAATCGCCTTTGCTTTGGCAGCGTTTGCACGATAGACAATATCCTTTTTAGTCAACTGTAGCGTCCCCGGAATGAGTACGGCTCCCAGTTTATGCAGTGCCACCGCACAGATCCAATATTCCCACCGTCTCCGCAGAATCAGCATCACCACATCGCCCTTGCGGATACCGATGGCTCTGAAATAATTGGCAGTCTGATTGGAAAGACGGCTGATATCGCTGAACGTAAAGGTTTTTTCCTCGCCGTGGTCATTGCACCATATCAAGGCTTTTTTCTGTTCATCCTGTTTTGCCCACTCGTCCACAATGTCAAATCCGAAATTGAAATTTTCGGGTACATTGACACGGTAATTTTCCTTGAAATCCTCGTAGGAAGCAAACTCTATCCTTGGCAAAAATCTGTCCAGCAGCATTCTTTTCCGGCTCCTTTATTATTTTTTACTAAAGTTTGATATTATCTGAAATAAGATAGCATAATAGTATCTTTAATCTGTAAAATAATGTGTTATCAAACCCTCGTTGTTATGATAACACAGCCCAAAAAGGCTGTCAAGTCAACTTTTGTAATACACAAAGCTACTATTCTGTTATTGGGTGCCAAGGCTTTT
>ONUD01000211.1 GCA_900320925.1 uncultured Eubacteriales bacterium | reverse complement strand
TTGGTAAACATCACCTACCGCAATCGTTTCTGACACAGCACCGGCGGTAATGGAAAGGTCTGAAAGACCCGTCAGCGGTACAACCGCCCCTGCCCCTGTCATCACGGTCACTGCCAGCAATGCGGCAAAGATACGTTTTGCAGTTTTCTTGCTCATTGAAAAATCCTCCCTGTATTTTTTGCAGGGCATACACCCTTTCCTACATTGTAGCACCTGCCACGGCACCATGTCAAGAAGTGATTTTTACGTTGAAATACTTCTTTACAATCGAGCCATCAGCGTCCTTAACCTTAACGCAGATGTTGTAAGTGGCTTTTTTGGCGGGCTTGATGGATACAGTAGAGTTAGCTTTGTATCCTTGCTTGACCGTCCAGTTTTTGTCATAGTCTTTCTTATAGAGGACGGCATAGGTATAGTCACCCATACCGCCTGTTGCCTTAGCGGTCACTTTCACGGTGTTGCCCAGCTTTATGGTATCTGCCGACACCGTGGAACTGTTGGCAAGCTTGGCATTGACCTTGAGAGTCAGGTATTTTTTCACGATTCTGCCTGTATCGTCCTTGACTTTTACGCAGATTTGGTAGTCAGCGGCTTTGGCGGGCTTGAGGGTGACAGAGGTGTTTTCACTGTAGCTTTGTGCGGTCAGCCATTTGGTGTCGGTTTTTTTCTTGTACTGCACGGCATACAGACTGTTGCCTGCACTTCCCTCCGCTTGCAGATTGACGGTGACGGTACTGCCCAGCACCATGGTACTCTTGGAAAGCGTGGAGCAGTTTTTCAGTTCTTGCAGTTCCACAAACGGCACGCCGTTTTCATTGGCATAGACTTCCGCCGCACTGCCTTTTGCACCGTAAACAGTGACCTTTCGGCACTGGTACAGGACATTTCTGCCGATGGTGGTGACAGAGGGGGGAATGACAATGCTTTGCAGGCTGGAACAGCCTCGGAAGGCTTCATAGTTGATAGTGGTCACGCTGTCGGGAATGATGACATGGGTAAAGCCTGTATTTTCAAACACTTGGTCAGACAGTTCCGTGATACCGCTCGGAATCGTGACATCTTTGAGGGAAGAACACATTTCAAACGCACTCCGCTCGATTTTTGTCACGCCTTGGGGGATATTGATACTTTCGAGTGAGAAACAACCGTCAAATGCCCATTGTCCGATTTGGGTAATGCTTTCGGGCAGTTTCACACTTTTCAAAGCAGAACAACTGCTGAACAGGTGGGGGGGAACGGCGGTAATGCCATCGGGGATTTTTGCATGGGTTAGACCTTTGCATTTGCTGAAAGCACCCATGCCAATTTCAGCAATGCCGTCATGCAGGTTGACAGCGGTCAGCTTCTGACAGTCGCCGAAAGCCGTTTCCCCAATGGCACTGACAAAAGACGGGACAGTATATTCTCCTGTTCTGCCTTGGGGAACCCGCAGGATTTTGGTTTTGTCCGCCGTCATCAGTACACCGTCATAGGACGTATAAACGGGATTGCCGCTTTCGACATGGAGAGCCGTCAGGTTCGGACAGCGTTGAAAAGCACTATGCCGTACAAAAGTGACTTTTTGGGGTATGGTGTATTCTCCTTTTTTGCCTTGCGGACAGTTTAGCAGACTGCTGCCGTCCTTGCTGTACAGGACACCGTTATCAGAAGAATACATCGGATTGTTCGGGGCAACATGGATGTCCGTCAGATTCGGACAGTGGGAAAAAACGCTGTCTAAATCTGAGGTGACACCCTTGGGAATATACACAGTATGTACCCCTGTCCAGTTCATGAACGTGAATCCGTCAATCTCTGTGACGGGTTTTCCGTCAATTTCACTTGGAACTGTTACATCGGCATCTCTGCCGTTGTAAAGAGTGATGGTGATGGTATCGGAATCCGTGATTCGATATTGGAAATCACCGTAGGTCAGTGTTTCTGCGGCACACACGGTCGTTTGCAGGCTGTTCACAGGCAGAAGAACTGCTCCTGCACCGAATGTCATGCTTAGTGCCAGAAACACAGCCGGAATTTTTTTCAAATGTTTCATCTGATTCGCCTCCAAAATGTTTGATACGTTCATTATACCATATGATTTCTGAAAAATCATCTTTTTTCTGCTTGCAGAATGGGAAAAATTGTATTACAATGGAGAAGTAATGTAAAAATGGGAGGAATGTTGGAATGAAAAAGATGGCGGCAATTCTTTGCTCAGCGGTAGTGCTGTACTCCTGTACGGTGACAGTCAATGCGGCTTCAAAAGTTTCGTTGGACTACCTGATGAGCAAGTATCCTGACGGAAAATATTGGAACCATGTGGGAATGTCCTCCAACAATGCCGATGGCTGGACGAATCAGCCGTGCAGTCATAGTGTGTACAGCGGCTATTATTACAGCAACGGTACTTGCAATTCCTTTGGCGGAGATATACAGTGTGCCGGTTTCGTCAATAAGCTTGTCTATGAATGTTACAGCACACCCTCATATGACAGCTGGAACACTACTACCCTCAGCAATCTGAAAGCAGGCGATGCTGTCCGCTTCATGTATAACAGCCATTCGATTTTTATCACGGCGGTGGACGGCGAAAACGTGACCTATGGGGAGTGCAACGGCGATTATGCCCACTGCCAGATTAAGTGGAACCAGAAAACTACCAAGTCACAAATTGCCCGTACACTGACAAAAGCCTATGCGGCACCCAGTGAATTGTCTGTCAGCTTTGACAACAAATCCTAT
>ONUD01000201.1 GCA_900320925.1 uncultured Eubacteriales bacterium | reverse complement strand
GTCAATAGTTGCTTTTATGCCGCCGTCACCAACCACCATGCAGGTACCCTGCCTCATGCGGGCGGTATGCTCCTGTGGTTCCGTATCGCAGGGTGGCTGTTGGCAGCATTGGGTGCTTACGGTTTTTTCCGCTCACGCCGCCATAAAAAAACCATCTGAATTTTTCCACCTCCCCCATGTGTGTGCATGGGCAATGAAGTTGCCCACTGAATTTCTATTGACTAATTGGTGTTTATGGGATAAAATGAAATCAATTGGACAGTGATGAAAGGCTGTACCGGAAGGTGCAGCCTTTTTGAATGACAGGGAGTGGCGGTATGGAAAACAGGGATGATAAAAACAATATCTCAAATCAGTTGAAATTAGCAATGGCGTTTCATATATGGAATGTTCTCGATTATGAGGAATACGGAGATACACTGGACTATATTGCCCAAAACAAGTGGGTATTGTTTACACTGGTGATGACAGGCTATCAGAAGCTGATTCGCCAAAAGAAAAAGTCCGGTCAGGAGGTTGTCAGTGAGATCGCATGGGCAACAGGGTATATTATCCCTCCGGATTTTGACTATCATTTTTGCGGCTATGACATCAGCGTGACACGTCACCCCCAAAGGGAACAGTATCTCATTACCCCCAGTATTCTCAAAAATGCCATTGACATTGATTTTACAGCGGATGACGGTGAAAAAGGTTCGGTGCTGTATGAATTAAAACAGTTGCCGCTGTCATGCTGGTTCAACCTGAAAGACACCATACGGAAATATAATCGTACATGGGAAGAGGATATCCGTACCAATCTGTACCAATGGATGGGAGCAGGGTATCAGTATGTCATGGATTTCTACAGCTTTATCAATATCTGTGCCTATCATCAGATCCGGACAACTCCTTTGCAGAGTGTCTGGCAGGAATATATGAAGCCTGCCGTTCAGAAGCCGCTGATTTACATTGCAAAGGACTTTCCCGAATACCGCAGCTTCTGGAACGGCTGGTATAACGAATTGTATCGCTATGCCTATGAAATGTTCGACCTTGCGGAGGAGTCATTTCAGTGGGACGTTTCCCGTATGCGTGACAGAGCCAAACGGCTGACAGCAAGCGGACTTTGGCTTGACCGGCAGGACAGCGGCAGTTCCTCCGTGAATAAAAATGCGATTTGCATTGATGCCCGCAGTTTTGCGGAGAAGTGGCTGGAAAGGCCGATTGATTCCTCCGACAGGAAGCCGGAGTTCCACGGGTTTTTTACGAATCCCCATAAACCCCGCCCCACAGCGTCCGGAGTTCAGGAAACGGAAAATATTTCCATGGACGAAATCAGGGAGATTATCAGCCTGACATCTGCGGACACACCCCAAAATGAGGAAACTGCCCAACAACAGGAAGAAGGTGTTTCTTCAAAGCTGAAAAAGTTTTTATCAGGCATTTTTTCCAAGAAGAAGGAGCCGGAAGCCCCTCCGCAGACCATGGAATCCAAGTATCGTGACATTTTGGAGCGGCGTGCGGAGGATCCTGTGTTCCACGGGGAGGTCATTACCACCAAAGAACACATCGAACAAATCCAGTCCCGACTGCAAAAAATCAATGCCATTCTTTCTCAGCATTTTACGCCCCGTGAAATGACCTATAAGAGATTCATCAGCGTGGTGGAAGAGGCAACCACACGTTTTTATGCCAATGTCAAGACCATTATCAAACGCATGGATCTGTTTGATACAGAGGACTATCTGAAAATCTCACAGGCCGATGCCCGTCTTTCGGTTGCTGCCAAGCGGGAGAGAATGCGGATCTATACCGAGCATATCAAATATATCCATAAACTCATTGATGCGAATGACAGTATTGTCAGCAAACTGGATGGTCTTTTGCTGGAGCTGGCAAAGCTGGAGGATTTCAGTGAAGAGTCCCTGCTCAACAATCCTGCCATCAACGAACTGAATGACCTGATAGAACAGACAAAGTTTTATAAGCAATAACCGCAAAATGCAATCCCTCCCGCAAGACCTTTGGAAAACGGTCTTACGGGAGGAAAATGAGATTCAGATGGTGTCTACTCTTCGGCGACAGGGATTGTCGGATATTCTATCACAGGGACACTGCCGGAGAATGTGTCCTCCTGTTCGTCCATCGGCAGAGAGTTGCGGATATAGAAATCTTCTCTGATTTTTTTGAGCCTGTCGAGATTCTGGCACAAACGCAGATAGACGGTATCCAATCTGTCCTCCAGTGTCAGCGTGCCGATTTTAATGTCTCTCTGGAGAAAAGCCATATCTTCCCGAAAGAGATTGACCTCTTTTTCAATGTTGTCGATGAGCATGATGGTATCCATGGCTTTTTCCTGTGCTTCATCGACAATGCTGTGAGCCTTGATTTCGGCATCCATTTTGATTTTGATCAGGCTTTCCTGAAGGTCATCATAGCGTTTTGCTTTGATGGAGCAGGTATCGAGCTGTTCCTGAAGCTGTCTTTTTTCCTGAAGGCACTCGTCCAGTTCTTTCTGGTATGCCTCCACATCGTTGTCACGCTGTCCCAGAGCCTCGGCAAGACGCATCTGTGCATCCTGAACGGACTGGTACAAGGCATTTCTGGAAGCGGTCATTTCGATCAGGGCAATATTTCTGTCGGTTGCTTCCAGTGTTACTTCCTCCAGCTTTCTTTCCAGAAAATCAATTTGTTCTTCAGGTGTCAGCTTATGTGTTTTTTTTTCAGACATGGTAAATCCCCCCTGTATGATAAGGCAATTATAACACAATCTTACCCCATAAATCAATATTTTTTAGATTCTTTTAAAATTCTTTTCAATATCCTGTTTTGACATCAGAAAGTACACGGGTCTGCCATGAGGGCAGTATTTGACATCAGGATTTTCTTCCAGCATCATGGCAAGTTGCATCAGTTCTTCCGGCTTGTTGACATTGCCCGCCTTGACAGCGGCACGGCAGGCGGTGTTCTGGTAAATCCACTCCATTTTCTCGGAAAGAATGATTTTTCGATGGGTTTGCAGGTAGCCGGCAATTTCCAGAAATGCTTCGGTAATGTCCAGCTTTTCCAGCAGGAGCGGTGCGGAGCGAATCAGAACCGTACCGCTTCCAAAGGAATCTACGTCAAAGCCTGCCTTTAGCAACAGTTCCTTGTTGTCCATCACCACACGGTATTCTTCTTTGTCCAGAGTGACTGTCACAGGCTCTAACAGCATTTGGGGAGCGGCGGCAGGATTTTTTTCTTTCAGCTGCTCGTAAAGAAGCCGTTCATGGGCAGCGTGTTTGTCAATCAGCATGATTCTGTCGTCCCCATATTCCAGAATGATATAGGCACGGAAGGCTTCTCCGATATAGCGAAAAGGGATTTCTTTTTTGGGTTTCGGCTCTGTCACCTGAGAGAGAAAGTCGATTTCCTCCTGAGGGGTAATCTGAAAGTGTTCGGATTCCCTGATATGCTCGGACAGGTCAACAGTGGGAATAGAGAGGGGTTCTTCGGCTTTCGGAGATTCCTGCACGGGGACAAAATGACTGACAGGGGGGATGAAAAGGGCAGGTTCTTCCTCTTGGAGGGGCATTTGCACGCCGCTGTCAGACGGCTTGGCAAGCAATTCAGGCTTTGTCGGCACAACAGCCGGTGGAATGGTTTCCTGGCGGCGGGTGTCATAGGAGGTGATAGCGGAACGTACTCCATGATACACACAGTCATAAATCGGCTTTTCGTTGGTAAAGCGTATTTCTAACTTGGCAGGGTGTACGTTGACATCCAGTTCGGAACAGTTTAGCTCCAGATTCAGTACACAGGCAGGAAATTTCCCTGACAGGATACAGCCGCTGTAAGCCTGTTCCAATGCGGCGGCAGCCGTTTTGGTTTTGACATACCGACCGTTGACAAAAAACATCTGCATATTGCGGCTGGCTCTGTTGGCACTAACAGGCTTGCTGACATAGCCGCTCATGCGGACTCCCTGAAACTGATAGGAGGCAGGTATCAATCCTGCCGAAAATTCCCTGCCGAATACCTGATAGATGGTCGTATCCAGTTTTCCGTTGCCGGCGGTTTTCATGACCTGTTTGCCGTCACGGATAAATGTAAAGCTGATTTCAGGGTGCGACAGGGCGATTCTGTCCATCAGGTTGGCAATATAGTTAGATTCTGTCACATCTTTTTTCAGGAACTTCATGCGGGCAGGCACATTATAAAATAAGTCCTTGACCACAAAGGTCGTTCCCTGCGGACAGCCGACAGGTTCCAGAGATTTTTCCTCTCCGCCTTCCATGATGTAGCTGGTACCGTCACTTTCGTCCTTGTGTTTGGTAAGGACACTGACTTTTGACACTGCACAAATAGAGGCAAGTGCTTCTCCACGGAATCCCAGTGTGGCGATACTGTCAAGGTCGTCCTGCCGAGAAATTTTGCTGGTGGCATGGCGGAGAAAGGCATGGCGGACATCTTCCCGTTGAATCCCCGTGCCGTTGTCCGTGACACGCATGAGCGTAACACCGCCGTGCTGGATTTCTACAATGATACTCGATGCTCCGGCATCAATCGAATTTTCGACCAGTTCCTTGATGACAGACCCGGGTCTTTCGATGACTTCTCCTGCCGCAATCAGTTCGGCAACCTGTTTGGAAAGGACATTGATAATTCCCATTTTTTGCTCCTTTACTTGACAAGCTTGACCAGTTCAAACAAAATATTCATGGCTTCCATCGGTGTGACTGTATTGATGTCAATGGATTTCAGCCGTTTTTCCACGGCGGTTTCCTCCTGTTGGAAGGTGAGCTGAGGCGTTTCTTCCTGTTTTTTGGGACGGCGTTTTTGTTTTGGCTGACCGCTTTCCAGTTCGGCAAGAATTTTCTTGGCACGTTCAATGACCGCATCGGGCAGACCGGCTAACTTTGCCACCTCGACACCATAGCTTTCATCTGCCGCCCCGGGCAGGATTCTTCTCAAAAACGTAATCTCATCGCCACGCTTGACAGCGGCAATATTGTAATTTTTGACACCTTTGACAGTGCTTTCCAGTACGGTCAGTTCATGGTAATGGGTGGCAAACATGGTCTTGGCACCGAGGATTTTTTTGTCTGCCACATACTCCAGTACCGCTTTGGCAATGCTCATGCCGTCAAAGGTGGAAGTTCCCCTGCCGATTTCGTCTAAAATGAGCAGGCTGTGTTTGGTGGCATTTTTCAGGATATAGGCAACTTCATTCATCTCTACCATGAACGTAGACTGTCCTGTTGCCAAATCGTCCGATGCCCCGATACGGGTAAAAATACTGTCCACGATGGAAACAGAGGCACTTTTGGCAGGAACATAGGAACCGATTTGTGCCATCAGGACAATGAGGGCTGTCTGACGCATATAAGTAGATTTACCTGCCATGTTGGGGCCTGTGACAATAGCTACCCTGTTGTCATTGGTGTCCAGAAACACGTCATTCGGAACAAAGCGGGTTTCCTTTGCCAGCTTTTCGACAACGGGGTGACGGCTTTCCGTGAGTTGCAGGACTCCGTCTGCGGTGAGGGTCGGACAGCAGTAATTGTTGTCAAATGCCGCTTGTGCCAGAGAGGCCGTTACGTCCAGAACCGCTATGGCATTAGCCGTTTTGCTGATTCTGTCCAGTGCCTTGGCAGTGGTGGAGCGGATAGTGTCAAAGATAGCGTGTTCCAGCTCACAGGAACGGTCTTTTGCCCCTAAAATCCGCTGTTCCAGTTCTTTGAGTTCCTGTGTGATGAAGCGTTCCCCGCCGACAAGCGTTTGTTTGCGGATATAGGTGTCGGGGACAAGGTTCTTATAGGAGTTGGACACCTCGATGTAATAGCCGAATACACGATTGTAACCGATTTTTAATTTAGGGATTCCTGTTTTTTCCCGTTCTCTGGTTTCAATGCCCGCCATGACAGAGGAACTGTTGTTCATGTCATAGCGAAGTTCGTCCAGTTCCTTGTGATAGCCTTCTTTAATCATGCCGCCCTCCCGTACACTGAACGGCGGGTCGTCTACGATGGCATTGTCTATCAGTTGGCAAATATCCTCCAGTGTGTCCAAGTCACGGTATAATTCCTGCAACAGACTGCTTTGGGCATTTTGAAAAGTGCTTTTAACATGAGGCAGTTTTTGCAGGGTGTTGCACATCGAACGCAGTTCACGGGCATTGGCGGAACCGTAAACAATTCGGGTGATAATTCTCTGTATGTCGCTGATACCGACCAGTGCTTCCCGCAGTTCCATACGCATCATGACATCTTCATACAGTTCTGTGACACCGTTCTGACGTTTCATGATGGCTGCCATGCTTAACAGAGGCTTTTCAATGTAACTGCGAATCAGACGGCTTCCCATAGAGGTTTTCGTTTTGTCCAGCACTGCCAATAAGCTTGCCGCCTTGTTTTTGCTGTTGAGCGGCTCGGTCAGTTCCAGATTGCGTCTGGTATTGTAGTCGATATGCAGATACTGGTTTTCCCGATACAGCTCCACATGGTCGATACGCTCCAGTCCGTTCATTTGTGTCCGTTTCAGATAGGACAGCAATGCCCCCAATGCCGAAACAGTCTGCGGAAGCTCCGACAGTTCCAAGTCAGACAGACTGCTTTTGCCGAACTGCTGCAAAATGGTATGCTCCGCATCGGCAAAGGAAAATTCCTCATCATCGGGCATACTGACACTGGCAGACAGCTTATCCTTGATAAATGCTGCCAGCGACCCGAACCGTACTGCTTCTCCGCCAATGAGAAGTTCTTTCGGGGAGAATTTCAGCAGTTCGTCCTTGATTTTACTTTCCTGACCGTCCCCCTCTACCAGTGTGGCATACAGTTCGCCCGTGGAAATGTCGCAAAAGGACAAACCGGTTTTATCTTTTTGCGTGAACACCGTGCAGATAAAGTTGTTGCTGCTCTCGTCCAGCATACTGGATTCCATGACCGTGCCGGGGGTGACGATTCGCACGATTTCCCGTTTGACCAGTCCTTTTGCTTGGGAAGGATCCTCGGTCTGCTCGCAGATAGCAACTTTGTAGCCCTTTTCCACTAACTTCGCAATGTACCCCTCCACGCTGTGGTACGGCACACCGCACATCGGAGCCCGTTCCTCTAAGCCGCATTCTTTTCCCGTGAGGGTCAAATCCAGTTCCTTGGATACCAGTTTGGCATCGTCAAAGAACATTTCATAAAAATCCCCTACCCTGAAAAAGACCAGTGTATCTTTATTTTTTTCCTTGATTTCCAGATATTGCACCATTAACGGTGAAAGACCTGCCATATCCGTTTCCCTCCGATTCAGCCGCAGCCGCCGCAGGTAGCACAGCTTCCGCTGCATGAAATATAATCGGCTGTTTCGGGATCTTCTCCCTCGGAGGACTGCTGAATGATGGCATTGATTCTCTGCATGAGGGCATCAAAGTTGTCTTTGGCATCATTGTAGTGAATCATTCTTTCATTGGTCATGATTTTGGCATAAATTTTTCGCATTTCCCTGTTAAGTTCCTGCAAGCGTTCAGGATTCTTGTCATTTTCATCCTTGGAAGCTTCTTCACTGATTTCCTCACGCTTCAAGCCAAATTCATTGATGAGTTTTTGCAGTTCCTTATCTTCATCGGCGGCCTGCTTGGCAATACGGTATGTCAGGTACACTTCTTCCTTTTGCAGCATTTTACCCAGTTCTCTTGTCATTTCAATAATATCCATTGTTATCAATCTCCTTATAGGAATTTGCCCCGCAGAATCCAGTTTCTTGCTTCCGTCACTTCCACCTGTTGGAACGTACCAATCAAGTCAGAGGTTCCTGCCGCTTCCACGACAATATGATTCTGTGTTCTGGCACATAAAATACCTTCTTTTTTCTGTTCCTCCACCAGTACCCGATAAGTTTTGCCCACCATGTCGGCACACCGTTTGGCGGCAATTTCCTCCTGTACTTTCAGCAGTTCACTGAACCAGCGGGATTTTTCCTCATAGGGGACAGGGTCATCCATTTTTGCGGCAGGTGTGCCGACTCTTGGGGAATAGATGAACGTGAACAGTGATGTAAAGCCGACTTCCCTGATCAGGTCAAGTGTCTGTTGAAAATCCTCATAGGTTTCTCCGGGGAAGCCTACGATCACATCACTGGTCAAAGCCAAATCAGGGATTTTACTTTTAGCATAGTTGACGATTTCCATATACTTTGCTTTGTCATAATGACGGTTCATTTGCTTCAATATCCTGTCACTGCCGGACTGGAACGGCAAATGGATATGGTTGCAGATTTTGGGGTTTTCGGCTATCACGTCAATCAGTTCTTTGGAAGCATCTTTCGGGTGGGAGGTCATGAACCTGACCCAGAAATCCCCGTCTATCTCGCTGACACTTTTCAGCAGGGAAGGAAAGCTTGCTGTTTCCGAAATACCCTTGCCGTAGGAATTGACATTCTGCCCCAGCAGGGTAATATCCTTGTAGCCTGCCTGTACCATGGCTTTGGCTTCCTCCAGCACAATGGACGGCTGACGGCTGCGTTCCCGTCCTCTGACATGGGGTACAATGCAGTAGGTGCAGAAGTTGTCACAGCCGTACATGATGGACAGCCAGCCTTTGAAACTGCCGTCACGGTGCATGGGGATTCCCTCATAAATTTGTCCGTCATCATAGCCCCGTTCCACAAGACGCTTGCCCGTTGTCACGGCATGGTACAGCATTTCGGGAAACCGATGAATGACGTGTGTGCCGAATACCAGCCCCACATAGGGAAAGCTCTTGTAAATTCTGTCGGCAATGTGCTTTTGCTCCATCATACAGCCGCACAAACCGATGAGCAGTGACGGTTTTTTGCGTTTGAGAGCCTTGAGTTCTCCGACATTGCCGAACACCCTGTCCTCAGCGTGTTCCCGCACGGCACACGTATTAAACAGAATGATGTCCGCTTCCTCCGCTTCCTCGGTCAATGTACAACCCATGCTTTCAAGCATCCCCTTGATTTTTTCACTGTCGGCAACATTCTGCTGACAGCCGTAGGTTCTGACATGAGCCTTTGGATGGGCATTGCCGTACCGCAGCGGCAATATATCTCTGAGCAGGTCGGTATAATGTGCCTGCTTTTGCAGTTCGTCCAAAAAAATCCCTCGCTTTATCGTTCATAATGCACCATCTATGGTAACATATTTGAAAGATATATGCAAGCCTGAGTTGACAAAACGCCGTTTTAGTGGGATAATAAAAATCTGTAGATTAAACATAATGGAGTGATTCAAATGGAGTTGGCAAAAGCCTATCAGCCGAGTGAATTTGAGGACAGAATCTATCAGTTCTGGGAAAGCAATGGCTACTTTCATGCCGAAATTGATAAAAACAAGAAGCCTTATACCATCATGATGCCGCCCCCGAATATTACGGGACAGCTTCACATGGGTCATGCACTGGATAATACCTTGCAGGATATTCTGATTCGTTTCAAGAGAATGCAGGGCTATTCTGCCCTTTGGCTTCCGGGAACCGACCATGCTTCCATTGCCACCGAAGCAAAAATCGTGGAAGCCATGCGGAAAGAGGGCATTTCCAAAGAGGATATTGGCAGAGAGGGCTTTTTGAAGCGTGCCTGGGAGTGGCGAGCCGAGTACGGCGGACGTATTGTCAAACAGCTCCGCAAGATGGGTTCGTCTGCGGACTGGGAGAGAGAACGGTTTACCATGGATGAGGGCTGTAACAAGGCTGTCAAGAATGTCTTTGTCAGGCTGTATGACAAGGGACTGATTTGTCGTGGAGAGAGAATCATCAACTGGTGTCCGAAGTGCCTGACCTCCATCTCCGATGCCGAGGTGGAATACGAGGAGCAGGCAGGGCATTTCTGGCACCTGCGTTATCCGCTCAAGGACGGCACAGGCTATATCAATCTTGCTACGACACGTCCTGAAACCCTGCTGGGCGATACCGCCGTTGCGGTGAACCCGAATGATGACAGATATAAAGAGATGGTCGGCAAGACTTTGATTTTGCCGCTCGTTCACAGAGAGATACCCATTGTTGCCGATGACTATGTAGAGATGGACTTTGGTACAGGTGTGGTAAAGATTACGCCTGCCCATGACCCGAATGACTTTGAAGTCGGTCTGCGTCATCACCTGCCCGTGGTGAACGTCATGACGGACGATGCCAGGATTACGGACGATTACCCGCAGTATGCCGGCATGGACAGATATGAAGCAAGAAAAGCTATTGTCAAGGATCTGGAAGCCGAGGGGGCATTGGTCAAAATCGAGGACTATTCCCACAATGTCGGCACGTGCTACCGCTGCGGTACGACCGTTGAACCGAGAGTGTCCAAGCAGTGGTTCGTGAAGATGAAGCCGCTGGCACAGCCTGCTATTGATGCAGTGAAAAACGGGGAAACACAGTTTGTTCCTACCCACTTTGAAAAAACTTATTTCCACTGGCTGGAAAATATCCGTGACTGGTGCATTTCCCGACAGCTCTGGTGGGGACATCAGATTCCTGCTTTTTACTGTGATGACTGCGGCGAAACGGTTGTCACGAAAGAAAACGAAGCTTTCTGCCCGAAGTGCGGCAAAACCATGCGGCAGGATCCCGATACACTTGATACATGGTTCAGTTCTGCCCTCTGGCCGTTCTCCACGCTCGGTTGGCCTGACAAGACACCGGAAATGGATTATTTCTATCCGACAAGCGTGCTGGTTACGGGATATGATATTATTCCGTTCTGGGTCATGCGTATGATGTTCAGCGGCATTGAGCATACAGGCAAAGCACCGTTTGATACCGTTCTGATTCATGGTCTGATACGTGACGAGCTGGGCAGAAAAATGAGCAAGTCCCTTGGCAACGGGATTGACCCGTTGGAGGTCATCAAAGACTTTGGTGCCGATGCCCTGCGTCTGACGCTGGTCACGGGCAATGCACCGGGCAGTGATATGCGTTATTCCGAGAAAAAGATTCTGGCAAGCCGTAATTTTGCCAATAAGCTGTGGAATGCCGCACGCTTTATCCATATGAATATTGACGGGCATGAGGTGCCGAATGTCCTGCCGGAAGAACTGGCAGCCGAGGACAAGTGGATTATCTCCACGCTAAACACCGTGACCAGAGAGGTGACGGAGAATCTGGAAAAATTTGAACTGGGCATTGCCGTGCAGAAGCTGTATGACTTCATCTGGGACTGCCTGTGCGACTGGTACATTGAGCTGGCAAAGGCAAGACTGCAATCAGAAGGGCAGTCTGCCCAAAATGCCCGTCAGGTACTGCTGTGGCTCATGATGGAAACCCTCAAACTGCTGCACCCGTTCATGCCGTTCATCACGGAAGAAATCTGGCAGTCGTTCCCGCACGAGGGCGATACCATTATGATACAAAACTACCCTGTGTACACGGAAGCCAACTGCTATCCCGAAGCTGCCAAGCAAATGGAAATGATCATGGATGCCATCAAAGCGATTCGCAACAGACGTGCTGAGATGAATGTCCCCCCCTCAAGAAAAGCAAAAGTGTATGTAGCCGCCAAAGAGACCGCTGCCTTTGAAAACGGCAAAAAGTTCTTTATCCGTCTGGCGAGTGCCAATGAGGTGGAAGTGGCAGAAAGCTTTGCCATGGAGGGAGCAGTGACCATCGTGACGGCCGATGCCAAAATCTATATCCCCATGGACGAGCTGGTGGACAGACAGGCAGAACTCCTGCGTCTGAACAAGGAACTGGAATCAGCCAAAAAAGACCTTGCCTTCCATGAAAAGAAGCTGAGCAATCAGGGCTTCATGGCAAAAGCTCCCGAACGTGTCGTGGCAGAGGTCAAAGCCAGTGCCGCTAAATTTGCCGAAAAAATCACCATGATTGAAGCAGCCATTGCTGCCTTGCAGTCATGAACAGAAAGGTTATCGAACAGCACCCCTATCTGTTGACACTGGTGCTGTGCATGGGCGTATGGGCATTCACGCTTTGTGATGAAGCCGCCTTTTCAGGTACGGCGTGCATGATTCTTTCCTTTTTGGCGATTGTGCAGCTTTTCAGGAAATATCGTTCTCCTGACAGGGTGCAGTACGGAAAGTTTGCTGTGTCATCGGTGGGGGCTGTGGCGGCAGGCATACTGCTGTTTCTTGTACCGTATAAAGGCAGTGTACTGCTGTTGGGAGGAATAGCCTGCCTTGTACTGCTGTACCTGAAATACAAGAGAAAGCTGCTGGAAGCAGACAATCTGCGGCTGGTGATTCTCGGCTTTGCGGTTTTTCTGTACATCTGTTACATCCTCTTCTCGACATGGGAGGACAGGAGCATTGATGCGGATAAGCTTCATGGCGGCGAGGGACATCTGGCATATATAGAATATCTGTATGACCATTGGTTTCGGCTGCCCGATTTCGACCCCCGCACCAAATTGCAGTTATATCACCCGCCGCTGTATTATTGGCTTTCGGCGGCAGTGGTGAGGATTACCACTGCTTTCGGGATTCCCTATGACACGGCTATTGAATCCGTACAGGTCATTTCCCTGTACAGTGCGATTGCCACTCTGCTCACGGCAGATAAGATTTTTCGGCAATGTAAGCTGAAAGGCTATGCCCTGACAGGAGCCTTGGCCGTCACCGCTTTTGCCAATTCACTGGTGATCCTTTCCGGCTGTTTCAACAATGATATGCTTTCCATTGCACTGGAAACGGGTGCGGTGTATTTGGCACTGCAATGGTACGACAACAGAACAGGGAAAAATATAGTCAAAATTGCTTTGTGTATCGGTTTTGGCATGATGACAAAGCTTTCCGTGGTGATAGCTGCTCCTGCCATTGCGTTTTTGTTCGTGTACGTCTTTTGCAGGGATATCGGAAAGTGGAAAGCCTATCTCGGACAGTTTGCGGCATTTCTCGGGATCAGTGTACCGCTGGCAGTATGGTTTCCCGTCAAGAATCTGGTGCAGTTCGGTGTGCCGCTGGGATATGTGCCGGCGGGCAACTACAGTGCCTATATGGAAAGCATTCCTGTCTGGCAGAGATTGCTGTATCCCGACCCGCTGCATTTTGTCTATCCCATTACGGTTACTTACGGTGCTTCCGTTTTCGGTACCGCATTCCCGTTTGAGGACTATCACCCCATACTGGCACTCATCAAGTCCTCGGTGACAATGCAGTATATGAAAGAACTGTCCTCTTTGGCAGGGATTCTTTCCCTGTATTTTTACATCACCCTGCTGTTGGGACTCATTGCATTTGTGGGCATGGTCTGCCTGGCATTCTCGAAACAAAACAGGGTGCAAAACGGATTCCTGCTGGTGCTGTATGCTTCCATCATGGTTTCCTACTGTATTTTCTGTATCAGGTACCCCAATATCTATTCCGAAAATATCCGCTACGTGTTTGATGTCATCATCATCGGGGCATTGTATCTCGGTCTGCTCCTGCAAAAGCAGATTCCCCAATGGCTGAAAATGCTCCTCTATGCCTTGGTGATTGCCTATTCGATACTGTCGGTCGTGTTATGGGTGGCGGTTTCCTTCCAGCCATAGTTTTTTTTCGGAAAATTGTCAAATCCCCTTTATCTTTTGTTTTTTTTGTGGTATACTATGTGCAAAGTATGCAGGTAACAGTGCATATCAAAAAAATTTTGGAGCGTGATTGAAAATGGCATTGGTCAATGCAGCAGAAATGCTGAAAAAAGCAAAGGCTGGTCACTATGCAGTCGGTCAGTTCAACATCAACAATCTGGAGTGGACAAAGGCAATCCTCCTTACCGCACAGGAACTCAATTCGCCCGTGATTCTGGGTGTTTCCGAGGGTGCAGGCAAGTACATGACAGGATTCCAGACCGTTGCGGCAATGGTAAAGGCAATGGATGAGTCACTGGGTATCACCGTACCTGTCGCTCTCCACCTTGACCACGG
>ONUD01000202.1 GCA_900320925.1 uncultured Eubacteriales bacterium | reverse complement strand
ATACTATTTAATTATAAAATAGTAGACAGGATATATAGTTTGATGTATAATGTAAAAGGTGATGAAAAATGAGGATAATATATCAAAAACACGACACCAATCTTCTTCAAAATGAACATCCAAAAGCCAATGCATGGTTTCAACAGTCCATTCCATTCTTGCATGATGGAGCAGTTCCTGTGCAGACAATTTTCTGCTTGATATGTTCCGTGTTTTTTTCTATACACTGGTTATTTGACGCTTACGTTGTTTCTCCCAGCTCCTGCTGCATGATGATTTCAAAAATGCGGCGGGAATTTTTGTTGTCCCTGTAGGCAAAAAAGCGGTTGCATCGCTGTTCATACAGGGAAGGCTGGGGGAAGTCTTTGGGGATATTGTCAACAAGGTACTGCACTAAAGCAGTATGCTCGGTAAAAACCTCTCCTAAGCAGGAGTTGGGTTCTTTGAGGTGGCGGTACTCCGACTGGAGGGGAAGGTTCCCTGCCAGATAGTAAATGACAGGCTTGTTCATATAGGCCATCTTATAGAGCAGTTCTGAATAATCCGTGACCATGACAGCTGCCTTGCTGACCAGCAGCATAAGATTTTTTTCCGTATAGGGGTGCAGTCCCACCATGTCATTGGAAAAAAAGGAACGCATATGCTTTTCAATGGATGGCGGCATCAATACAGCAATATGGTAATCATGGGCTTTCAGAGCATCCAGCAGGGCAGGATCCGTCATCAAGGCATTGTAGGTCTTAAAAAAGGTGCTTTCCGAAAAGCGGTGGTCATCGGAGCAGTTGTACATCAAAAACTGTCTTCTGTTGCCCGGAGCAATCAGAATTAGTTTTTCCTTTTCGTTGGCGGTGGAATCCAGCACGGGATAGCCTGTTACGGAAATCATCTCCTTTGTATAGCCGTAGGCAGGGTGAAGAAGATTCTGTTTTTCCGTTTCCGAGGCACAGAAACAATGGGAAACATTATCTTTCAGGCGATGATCCCACGGTGCTGTATCATAGGTCATGAAAAAGTTCTTGACAGAAATGATACGGGCATTGAGCATATCCCTCAAAAACAGCATATCACAACTGTCAAATCCCAGAGAGTTCATCATGCTGCTGTCGGAAGCAAAAATCACATCAGCTGCCAGAATGACGGTCTTGGCTTTTTTGGAGCCTTTTTCGAGGATATTTTCATAGCCTGCATGGAGGAGAAAATGGTATTCCTGTGAATTTTTTTCTGCAATGAAAAACGGAATAAATTTTCTTGCCTTGCGAGCCTTGGAGAAGAAACGGAACAAAAGATTGCCGTTGGAATTGATGCCGAAAGTATCGTAGAACACAAAATACTTGCAGTCCATCTTATCTTTTTTCAGACGGCGGACACTCTTGCGAAGCTGGCGGTAATGGAGCGACTCCGAAAAGGACAGCAGTTTTCCTGCACTGCCCAGAAACTTGTTTTCATAAAAGGCGGTCAGACTTTCGGTGGCACGCCGTATCACAAAGGAACGTGTTTTGTCGTTATAGGTCAGTATCTTGTCCCCAAAGCACCAGAAGCTGCCTGCCACGGCGGAAGAGAGCCTTGCAAACAGCGTGTCGAACCGCATATGCAGCCGAAAGGACAGAGTTTGATACTTCATCATCAGGCAGGCATTGTCAATCTGCTTGCCGGGACTGACGGGGATGGTGAAGCGAAAGGCGAATTTGGTGACAAAGGGCATTTCAAAAACCGTCTGGGGCGAATACACCTGCGAACGGGTGACAGCCGTTCGCTGCTGGTTGACCAGTGCATACACCTCAAAGCCGTCTTTCAGAAAGGAACAGTTATCCAGACACGCTTCGAGTACCAAACGGTCTTTCACAAAGTTGATGGCGGTAATCTGCACGGCAATGCTTTTGGAGCTGGCAACGAATGCCTGGCGGACATGAGCCGCAAATTCTCCGTTGAGAGTGCGTGTCAGCAGTTTGCCGTTGCTTTCATAGTAGCCCTTTTCCACGGTATCCTTGAACAGTACCAAATCCATTTCAGGCTCCATAGTGCGGTCATCATATTTCAGGCGTATCAGACAAAACGGAAATTCCGCATCCAGCCCGCTGAGAAAGCAAAGACGCTTGTTCAGGATAAAACAGTCGTCAATATACTGCAATGCTCTGCGTACCGCATGGAAGAACTCCTTGACATAGTTCTCGCTGACGGCATATTTGTAGCGGTCATTCTGGTTCAGGGAAAATTTGACATCAATCAGATAGCTCATGACCGACTGCACAAAGGCAGAGCTTTCATGCATTTGGAGCATGGGAATGACAAAATCATTCATGGCAGTGATGTAAAAATAGCGGCTGTACTGCGGTTCATAGTACAGAAAGTCCCGTTCCGTCGGGCAGGTGCAGGTATAGCTGTAGGCTCCGGCAAAGAAAAAACGGCCTGTTTTAAGCAGTGCCTCCAGGATAAAGCGATCCTCGCTGTGGAATTTCAGCCCCGTATCAAAGGAAAACGAGGCAATGATGCTTCTGTCAAAAAAGTAACAGCCGAGCATGAGAATGAAACGGTCGGGAGTGTCCTCCAAAGAAATCGTGCCGGAGGGGAATGGATCAAGATAGTCCACCGTATGCTGTCCCGAAAGCACCATCGGCCGTACAGCCGCAATCGGCGGTTTTTGTTCGCTGAGAACAGCATACAGTTGTTTGAGAGTATGGGGGGCATACTGTCCCTCATCGTCGATATAAGCGGTATATTGCCCCGCACAAAGCTCACGGGCATCGTTGTAACAGGCAGCAGGCTTTTTGCCCGAAGCGTCAATGAAGAAGATATTGTCAGGATATTCCTCACTGTAGGAAAGGCATTGGGCAATGCTTTCACTGCTGCATACCGTGTCAATGAGGAGGAGCTGGACGTGTTCCAGAAAAAAGTCACGGTCAGCCATCAGTTCACCCACCGCTTGCGGGAGATGCAGTTCATTTTTGATAAGGAGATTGATGCTGAAAAAATATGATTTTGGCATAGATCCTCCCTGAGCAGGAATAATTTGCTTTTATTATAGTATAAATATAACCAAAAGTCAATTTGTTACGGTGGAAGGAATGGGACAATCCGTGAAAAAAGAAAAAAGTGCTTGACAGACACCAACAGATGGTCTATAATTTCATCAACAACAGCAAAGGTGCTGTAGGTTGAATGACCTGCGGTGCCTTTTTGTCATTTTTTTGCGAAGAATGGGGAGGACTATCCATGGCAAACATCAATATACCTGAGATTTTCGGGTGCAGGGTATTCAATGACGCCACTATGAAAGAGCGTCTGCCGAAGGGAACGTACAAGGATCTGAAAAAGACCATTGAAGAGGGAAAAGCACTGGATATTGCCATTGCCAATGTGGTGGCACATTCTATGAAAGAATGGGCGATCGAGAACGGTGCCACACACTTCACACACTGGTTCCAGCCGATGACGGGTATCACTGCCGAAAAGCATGACAGCTTCATCTCTCCCACACCGGACGGCAAGGTCATCATGGAATTTTCCGGCAAGGAACTGATTAAAGGTGAACCTGATGCCTCCAGCTTCCCGTCAGGCGGTATCCGTGCCACATTCGAGGCAAGAGGCTATACCGCATGGGATCCGTCCTCCTATGCCTTTATCAAGGACGGCTCTTTGTGTATCCCCACAGCGTTCTGCTCCTACACGGGAGAGATACTGGATAAGAAAACACCGCTTCTGCGTTCCATGGAGGTAGTCAACGTACAGGCATTGAGAATCCTGCGTATCTTCGGTGACACCACGACCAAGCGTGTCGAAACTACTGTCGGCCCCGAACAGGAATACTTCCTCGTGGACAAGGAAGTGTTCAATAAAAGAAAAGACCTGATTTACTGCGGCAGAACCCTCTTTGGTGCCAGACCCCCCAAGGGTCAGGAACTGGATGACCACTATTTTGGTACGATTAAGCCCAGAGTTTCCGCTTATATGAAAGAACTGGACGAGGAACTGTGGAAATACGGTATCCTTGCCAAGACAAAGCATAACGAGGTTGCCCCTGCCCAGCATGAACTGGCACCGATTTTTGATACCTCCAACATTGCCACTGACCATAACCAGCTTACCATGGCTGTCATGAAACGTGTGGCGGAACGGCATGGACTGGTCTGCCTGCTGCACGAAAAGCCCTTTGCCGGTGTCAACGGTTCGGGCAAGCACAACAACTGGTCGATGTCCACCAACAAAGGCAAAAACCTGCTCGACCCCTCCAAAAACCCCAGAGAAAATACCCAGTTCCTTGTATTCCTCGCCGCTGTCATCAAAGCCGTGGACGAACATCAGGATCTGCTCCGTCTGTCAGTCGCCAGTGCAGGAAATGACCATCGCCTTGGTGCCAATGAAGCACCCCCTGCCATCCTCTCCATGTACCTCGGTGACGAATTGACCGCCGTGCTTCATTCCATCGAAACGGATCAGGTCTATGAAAATAAACAGGATTCCATCATGCAGACGAATGCCAATGTGCTGCCGAATTTCGTCAAGGATACTTCCGACCGCAACCGTACCTCTCCCTTTGCCTTTACCGGCAATAAATTTGAATTTCGTATGTTAGGCTCTGCCGAAAACATCGCCTGTACCAATACCATTATCAATACCATTGTCGCCGATGTGCTTCAGGAATTTGCCGACATCCTTGAAAAGGCAGAGGACGTCAAAGCCGCTGCCGAAGCTCTTGTCAAAAAGACACTTGCCGAACATAAACGTATCATCTTCAACGGTGACAACTATTCCGATGAATGGGTTGCCGAGGCCGAAAGAAGAGGGCTTTTGAACCTGCGTTCCCTGCCGGAGGTCATGCCGATGTATGTTTCTCCCAAAAACGTGGCACTGTTCGGCAAACACGGGATCTATACCGAAGTGGAACTGCGTTCCCGCTGTGAGATACTGCTGGAAAAGTATTCCAAGATCATCAATATCGAAGCCTTGACTGCCCTTGATATGGCAAAAAAGGATATTGTCCCTGCGGTTGCCGCTTATATCAGGGATCTTGCCGAAACTGCCAACCTGATCAAATCCGTGGATGCCGAAATCGTGACCGTTCCCGAAACCGAACTGATGAAGAAACTTGCCAACCTGCTGTCCTGCTTCCTCAGAAAAATCGACCTGCTGGACAAAGCGGTGATGGGTGCCAAGGAAGTGGACGGTGTGGCGGACAAAGCGATGTACTACAAAGAAAAGGTGCTTGCCGCCATGCAGGAGCTGCGTGCCGTTGCCGATGAAATGGAATCCAATATGTCCGCCAAGCTCTGGCCGTATCCTTCCTATGGAACGATGCTGTTCAGCGTGTAAAAGACTTGCTATTCTTGCCATGATGTGATAGAATGAGAGTGCTACTTTACAATAGGAGGAATTTTTCGTATGTCAGGACATTCAAAATGGAGTACCATCAAACGTAAAAAGGAAAAAACCGATGGTGCAAGAGCAAAAATCTTTACCAAAATCGGCAGAGAACTGGCTGTTGCCGTCAGAGAAGGCGGTGGTGCCGATCCCGCTTCCAACTCTAAACTCCGTGAGTGCATCGCCAAGGCAAAAGCCAACAACGTGCCAAATGACAATATCGAACGGATTATCAAAAAGGCAGCAGGCAGCAATGATTCCAGCAACTATGAGGCTATCACCTATGAAGGCTATGGTCCCTGCGGTATTGCCGTCATCGTAGAAACCCTCACCGATAACCGCAACCGTACCGCCGGTGACATCCGCCACTACTTTGATAAATTTGGCGGCAATCTCGGTACACAGGGCTGTGTGTCCTTTCTGTTTACCCAAAAGGGACTGATCGTGATTGAAAAAGAGGATCATGACGAGGATCAACTGATGGAGGACGCTTTGGAAGCGGGAGCTGCTGACTTCTCGGCAGAATCGGCTGATGTGTATGAAATCTACACCGAGCCGGAGGATTTCGGCACGGTCATGGAAGCTCTCGAAGCCAAAGGCTATGAATTTGTATCGGCGGATGTATCCATGATTCCCTCTACCTACACCAAGATTGAAGAAGAGGAAGCTGCTGAAAAAATGCAGAAGCTTCTGGATATGCTCGATGACAACGATGATGTGCAGAATGTCTACCACAATTGGGATATGCCGGAAGATGACAGCGAGGACTAAGAAAATCGTTTGAAATCCGTATCCATACAGGCGTT
>ONUD01000203.1 GCA_900320925.1 uncultured Eubacteriales bacterium | reverse complement strand
TAATTTACCAGCTTTTGCCACCTCCCTCACGGAGGGAGGCTTGGGTTACTTTATCGCTTACCAAAACCTTTTCTAAAGAGGTAAGTAGTAGATAAGCCTCCCTCCGTGAGGGAGGTGGCAAAAACCGTACAAGTTAAATGATAATTTTAAATAAATTTGAGAATGGAGAAGAAACACCTCATTAAATAAAGTTGCACGGTTTTTGACGGAGGGAGCGTGGCGGCAATACAGTATCTTCTTGTAATGTCGGACATCGGGCAATTGTCTATTCAACAGAATCATTTTATCATATCTCCCCACGTCTGTCAAAAGAAAAGCGGAGAGGGATTCTCTCCACTCTCCACTCTTCACTCTTCACTCTTTTGTCGGTGTTTGCCGCTGAGGTCGGAAATTTTGATACAGCCGGTGGTGCAGTTTTTCGCACAGACCCCAAAGTCCTCACAATTCTGACACTTGCTGTAATCAATCACCGCTACATTGTCGATCACTTGGATAGCCCCTGCCTTGCAGACCCGTTCGCACTTCTTACAGCCGATACAGCCGTTGGAGCATATTTTTCGGGTCACAGCACCCTTATCCTTGTTGCTGCACGTCACGACAACTCTTTCCACGTCTGCCACCAGTGAAATCAGGTGGTTCGGGCAGGTGCGTGTACAGATACCGCACCCGATACACTTTCTGGTATCCACATGGGCAATGCCGTTTTCAATGCAGATGGCATCCTGCGGACAGGCTTTGGCACAGTCGCCCAGTCCCAGACACCCGTATGTACAGCTTCCTTTGCCGCCGTACATCAGTTTGGCTGCCGCACAGCTTTCCATGCCCCGATAGATATATTTATCCTGTGTTTTGCCGCAGTCGCCTGCACAATGCACCACTGCCACCTGCTCGACAACATCGGCAAACTCTACCCCCAATATGTCACTGAGCTGCCGTGATACACTGTCCGCTCCCGGAACACACAGGTTCGTAGGGGTATCAGGATTTTCGCACAGTGCTTTGGCATAACCGTCACAGCCGGCAAAACCGCACGCTCCACAGTTGGCTCCGGGCAGGCATTCCCGAATGACAGGAAACTTTTCATCTTCTTTCACCGCCATCAGCTTGGACGCCACCACAAGCACGGCCGCACATAGGATACCGATGATCACAACCGGTATCACGGCTGTCAATATCTCTGTCATAATCTGTCCCTCCTTTATGAAAACAGGTTTTCAATGACACCGCCGAACCCCATAAAGGAGAGCGAGGTAATGGCGGCTGCTATCAGTGTAATCGGCAGTCCCCGAAAGCTTTTGGGAATGTCACTTCCCTCGATGGTGGAGCGTACCCCCGAAAACATGACCATCGCAAGGAAAAATCCCAGACCGCTTCCCAGTGAATTGACCATTGCTTCCATAAAGGTGTAGCCCTCATCAATGTTCAGAATCGTGACACCCAGCACCGCACAGTTGGTCGTAATCAGCGGCAGATACACGCCCAAGGATTGGTGCAGAGAGGGAATGTAGCGTTTCAGCACAATCTCTACCAGTTGTACCAGTGCCGCTATCACCAGGATAAACACAATTGTTTGCAGGTAGCCCAGCCCGTTGGGATCCAACAAATATTTCTGAATCGGGAATGTCACTGCCGTTGCCATGAGCATGACAAAAATCACCGCAAGACTCATGCCGGTTGCAGAATCCAGCTTTTTGGAAACACCCAGAAACGGACAGATACCCAAAAAACGGGACAAAACATAGTTGTTGATGAAAACTGCCGAAAGCAGTATGATAATCAGTTTAGTCATGAGCCGCTACCTCCTTTTTGGCTTTGCCGCACAGCTCTGCCTGAGGACAGCCCTCACACCCGAACTCCGTTTTCTTTGGTTTGTGCTTGGCAAACTTGTTCATGGCGGCAATCAGCAGTCCGAATACAAAAAATCCGCCCGGTGCCATCGTCATAATGGACACATGGTTGTCAATCAGCACCGGAATTTCCATGCCGGCAAACGTCCCGCTGCCGAACACTTCACGAATCGATGCCATCAGGAACAGTGCCAGTGTGAAGCCGACACCCATTCCAAGACCGTCTATGGCAGAATCCCAGACCTTATTCTTGCTGGCAAACATCTCTGCCCTGCCGAGGATAATGCAGTTCACCACAATCAGCGGCAGATAGATGCCCAGTGCCTCATCCAAGGCAGGGGCGAATGCCTTGACCAGCATTTGCACCATCGTCACCAGACCGGCTATCAGCACGATATAGCAAGGAATCCTTACTTTATCAGGAATGACCTTCCGCAAGGCAGAAATCAAGATGTTGGAAAAAATCAGCACGATTGTAGCCGCTGCCCCCATGCCGAGAGCATTGACCACGCTGGTAGAGGTGGCAAGGGTCGGACACGTGCCGAGTACCAGCACCAACACGGGATTTTCTTTCATAATACCCTTGGTGAAATTACGCAGCGTTTTCATGTCACTTCGCCTCCTTTACTTTGTCAAAGGCACGAAGTGCCAGACCGACAGCATTTTTATAGGCCTTTGAGGAAATGGTTGCTCCCGACACGGCATCGACCTGTTCATAATCGGCAATGGTTTTGCCGGCATACCGGTCACTGTAGCCGGACTGGTTATCCACCACTCTGGAACCGATACCGCTGGTTTCACTGTGGGAGAGAGTCTTGATTTTTTCAATGCTGCCATCGGGACGAATCCCGCAAATCAGCTTGATATCACCGCCATACCCCTTGGACTGCATCATGATAACATAGCCTGTGTCATTGCTGCCCTTGAATACATCTGTGACGCCCTCCGGCAGTCCTGGAATGTCCAGTTTTTCAAAGTTCTTTGCTTCCGTCAACACTTCTGCCCGTGCCTGAGCTGCCGCTTTTTCCGCAGCCGCCTGAATGATGGGGGCAGTGATCGTATTGACATAGGCCAGTACCGCTGTTACCACAAGGCAGATACTTGCCAATACCACAATGGGTTTGATGATGTCTTTCACGATTTGGCACCTCCAATCAAGGGTCTTTGTGCAGTCAGCTTGGCAATATACGGTGTCAGGATGTTCATCAGCAGGATAGAGTACGACACACCCTCCGGCAGATTGCCCCAGAAACGAATCAGTACCGTAACCAGTCCGCACCCGATGCCAAAGACAATTTTGCCCCACTTGGTAGACGGGGAGGTGGCATAGTCGGTTGCCATGAAAATGGCTCCCAACAGCAGACCGCCTGACAACACTTGATATAACACATCCTTGCCGCATACCAATGACAGCAGTGCCACGGTACCGATAAAGGCAACGGGAATATGCCATGTAATCACCTTTCTTGCCAGCAGGTAAATGCCTCCCAGCAGCAGTGCCAAGGCACACGTTTCACCCAGACAGCCGCCGTGATTGCCCAAAAACAGGGTCATATAAGACGGCAGTTCCTTCATTCCCTTTGCTGCCGCCGCCAATGGCGTTGCACCCGATACGGCATCCACGGTGTTTTTCGGAAACACCCATGCTGTCATCGAACCCGAAAATGCCACCAGCATGATAATCCTTGCGGTGATGGCGGGATTGGCAAAATTCTGTCCGATTCCCCCGAACAGCTGTTTGACAACAATTATGGCAGCGATACTGCCAAACATGGCCTGCCATAACGGAATGCTGACAGGCAGGTTGAATGCCAGCAGCAGTCCTGTTACCACTGCCGACAGGTCGGATACGGTATTTTCACGCTTGCAGAGCTTCTCGAACAGCCACTCCGACAGCATACACGCTGCAATGCATACGCCCATTACCAGCAGGCTTCTCCATCCGAAGATGACCACAGAAGCGACCGCCGCAGGCAACAGGGCAATGATCACATCCAGCATGATATTTTGTGTGGTACGCTTGCTTGAAAAGTGCGGCGATACCGAAGAAATCAACTTCTCCATTATTTAGCCTCCTTTTTTGCGGCAAGATAGTTTCTCAGAACACCCTTTGCCAGCTTGTTGGTTTGTACCAGCGGCCGGTTGGCAGGACATACATAGGAACAGCACCCGCATTCCATGCACAGGTCAACGCACAGCTTTTCCAGATCCTCTCCGCTGCCCGCCTGGTAGGCACGGGCAATGGCTCTCGGATCCAGTCGGAACGGGCAGTGCGTCAGACAGGCACCGCAGTTGATACAGGGGGTGGTTTTGGGAAGCGTGGCTTCTTTTTCGTCCATGACGATGATGGCATTGGTATTTTTCAGAATCGGCTCATTGGCGGACGGCACGGCAAGCCCCATCATCGGACCGCCGTACAGTATCTTGGCCGCTTCACTTTTCAAACCGCCGGCTCCTTCAATGACATCCTGAATGGCCATGCCGATGGGAGCAAAGACATTTTTCGGCTCTTTCACGGCAGACCCGTCCACTGTGACACACTTCTCTATCAGCGGCACACCTGTTTCGAGATATTCCCCGATAAATGCCAGCGTGGTGACATTGATGACCACCGCCCCCACATCAATGGGCAAACCGCCTTTCGGAATGACCCGCTTCATGGTGTTGAATACCAGCACCTTTTCACCGCCCTGCGGATAGATGGACGGCAGGACATGGACATCCACTGCATCATCCCTGTCAGCAAGCTTCTTCATTTCTACAATGGACTTTGGCTTGTTGGCTTCAATGCCGATAATAAAATGCTTGACACCCATATATTTTTTCAGTGCTTGTATGCCTTTAAAGACATACTCACTCTTGTCCAGCATGGTTCTGGTATCAGAGGTGATGTAGGGTTCACACTCGGCGGCATTGATGACAACCGCATCAATCTTCGACAAGTCCTTGACACTCAGCTTGACAAAGCTTGGAAACCCTGCACCGCCCAGTCCTACGACACCGCTTGTTTTGACAGCCTTGACCAGACCTTCAAAGTCCTCCACAACAGGCGGTTGGATTCCCTCATACAGTTCCTGTTTTCCATCTGACTCGATGACAACGCAGGAAACCTTTGCACCGTTTGATGCCGTCATATCCTCGATTTTCAGCACCTTGCCCGATACACTCGCATGAATGTTGGACGATACAAAACCGTCCGCTTCACCAATCAACTGTCCTACCTTGACCGTATCGCCCCGTTTGACAATGACCTTTGCAGGTTTGCCGATATGCATCGACATCGGTATAGACACCGTTGCCGGCACGGGAAGCCGTTGAGGAGTACAGTCA
The DNA here is from genome assembly GCA_900320925.1 of uncultured Eubacteriales bacterium. Taxonomy (GTDB): domain Bacteria; phylum Bacillota; class Clostridia; order Oscillospirales; family Acutalibacteraceae; genus UBA1213. The sequence continues at coordinate 572 of ONUD01000203.1, read as the reverse complement.
GCCGTGTTTTTCTTGTGCGGTACATGGATACCGTGCAATTTCATCTTGTTTCCTCCCATCAATAGTTCCTTTTTGCCTATTATTCGACAAGCTATATTCTACCACATCAATTTTCACTTTTCAATAAGAATTTTTGGTTGATTTTTGTCAAAATATCGCCTATAATAATGTAGAATTTATCATGCATCATGCATCATTGTGTGTGAGGAAAACGAAATTCTCTTGAAGAGAATCATTGTACATTGTACATTGCAAATTGCACATTGATAAAAGGGGGTTGGTTGGATTGGCTTATGCCATTGAAATTGACCTGCATGGTCACACCGTGGAAAGTGCAGGAAAGCTTTTGAACGATACATTGAAAAAACTGCCAAAGGATGTCCGTGAAGTACACGTGATTCACGGCTACCGTCAGGGAACGGCTCTGCGTGACTTGGTACGCCGCTTCCGCCATCCCAGAGTCGAACGCAAAATCCTTGGGATGAATCAGGGTTCTACCATCTTCCTTATCAAAAATAAGTATGAATGATGGATTCTCGATTATGAAGGATAGAAAGGAGTTTTTGGATGAG
>ONUD01000206.1 GCA_900320925.1 uncultured Eubacteriales bacterium | reverse complement strand
CATTGAACTGCTTTCCCTGACGGGGCTGGTACCGTCCAAGGGGGAGGCAAGACGGCTGATTCAGCAGGGCGGTATTGCCATTGATGATGAGAAAGTGACCGATGTCAAGGCGGAACTTTCCAAAGACCATTTTGCTAAGGGCTATGTTGTCATCAAAAAAGGCAAAAAGGTGTTCCATAAGGCGATTTTGAAGTGATAGGAGAGCATGATGGAAAAGGGAAGCAAAATTCAGAAATGGCGTGAGGACAGACAGCAGGCATTTGAACTCCTTTATGAAAGAATGTTCCGTGACGACAGCATGGAGGATCTGTATGAAGATGCGTTCCATGCCCGTGATATGCAGCTCAGCGACTATGCAAAAGAGGTTGTGGAGGGCATAGAAGCCCATATCCAAGAAATGGATGCCCTGATTGAAGCCCACCTGAAAGGGTGGAAGAAAAACAGGATTGCCAAGGTATCCCTTGCCGTTCTGCGGCTGGCGGTGTACGAAATGAAGTATATGCCGTCCATTCCCGTGAGCGTTTCCATCAATGAAGCGGTGCGTCTGGCAAAAAGCTATGCTTCCGACAAGGACGGGGCATTTGTCAACGGCGTATTAGGCTCTGTTGCCAAGGCACTGGACGGTGAGGAAAAGTAATGGCATACTATCTGGGCATTGATACCAGCAACTATACCACCTCGGCGGCATTGTATGACAGCGAAACGCCGTGCATACGGCAGAAGAAAATGCTCCTGCCTGTCAAAATGGGGGAGTGCGGTCTGCGGCAGAGCGATGCGGTCTTTCACCATGTCCGACAGCTTCCGCAGGTCATGGAACAGCTTCTGCAAGACTTTGACGGGAGCATTACTGCCATCGGGGTATCCTCCAAGCCGAGAGATGCGGAGGGTTCGTATATGCCGTGCTTCACGGTCGGTCATGGTACCGCAAGGGCATTGGCAAGTGTCCTGAATGTGCCGCTGTATACGTTTTCCCACCAGAAAAATCATATTGCGGCGGCACTGTACTCCTCAGGGCATACGGAACTGCTGGGGACACGGTTTCTTGCCTTCCATGTATCGGGCGGCACAACGGAAGCCGTACTGGTACAGCCGGATTTTCAGGTGGAATTGGTGGGGAAAACACTGGATCTGAATGCAGGCCAGCTCATTGACAGAGTGGGGGTCATGCTGGGACTGGGATTCCCGTGCGGTGCGGAACTGGAACAGCTGGCAGTCCAAAGTACGGTCAAGTCCAAAGCCAAGGCAACTTTGAAAGGAACCGATTGCTGTTTATCAGGAATTGAAAATATCTGCCGCAAAGCCTTTGAGGGGGGAGCGGCAAGGGAAGAGGTAGCCGCCATGTGCCTGCAATACGTTGAAAAGACCATAGCGGGCATGGGCAGAGCATTACTGGAACAATATGGTACCATGCCTGTGCTGTTTGCAGGCGGCGTGATGTCCGACCGGCTTATCAAAGACAGCCTCTCAAAGCAGTTCCATGCCTATTTTGCGGAGCCTGCTTTTTCGGCGGACAATGCCGCCGGTACGGCATTTCTGGCTTATCGGGAGCATATAAAGTGAAAAGTAAAGGAGGAAAAGCTTTATGGGAAGACTTTTTGGAACGGACGGTGCAAGGGGCATTGCCAATCAGGAACTGACATGCGAACTTGCCATGAATATCGGCAGGGCGGCGGCCATGGTTCTGACGAACGGCAGCCAACATCCCAAAATACTGATTGGCAAGGATACAAGATTGTCCTGTAATATGCTGGAGGGGGCATTGGTAGCAGGTTTGTGTTCTATCGGAGCCAATGTGGAACTGCTGGGAGCCGTGCCGACACCGGCGGTTGCCTATCTTGTCAGGAAGTACCATGCCGATGCAGGTATCATGATTTCTGCCTCACACAACTCCTTTGAATTTAACGGGATTAAGATTTTTTCGGGCAATGGCTATAAACTGCCCGATGAACTGGAAGCGGAAATCGAATCCATCGTTCTTGACCATGCAAAATTATATGAAACACCTGTCGGTGACGGAATCGGCAGGGTGACACGTTCCAAGACGGCGGTGTCCGACTATATTGACCATATTGTGGAAGCCGTACCATGCCATCTGGACGGCATGGAGGTGGCAATCGATTGCTCCAACGGTGCGGCTTCCGCCACAGCGGAAACCTTGTTTACACGGCTGGGAGCAAAATGCCATATTCTTTCGGCTGAACCCGATGGGGTCAATATCAATGCAGGGTGCGGTTCGACCCATCTGGAACGCCTGCAACAGTATGTCAAAGACCATCATCTGCCAATGGGCGTGGCATTTGACGGCGATGCAGACAGGTGCCTTGCTGTGGACGAAACGGGCAGTGTCGTGGACGGAGATGCCATCATGGCCATCTGTGCCAAGGAGATGGCGGACAGCGGCAAGCTTGCCAAAAATACTGCCGTTGGTACGATTATGTCCAATATGGGATTCAGCCGTTTTTGCAGCGGCAATGGCTTGCAGTTTGTTGCCACGAATGTCGGTGACAGATATGTTCTGGAAGCAATGCTGAAAGAAGGCTATAACTTTGGCGGGGAACAGTCGGGTCATGTCATTTTCCTCGACCACTCTACCACGGGTGACGGTCAGCTTACGGCGGCAAAGCTTCTGCATATCGTTCATGCAAAGAAGGCAACGCTTTCTGAAATCGCAGGTGTGATGACAAAATATCCGCAGGTACTGCTGAATGTGAAAGTGACCAACGAGGGCAAGGCACAGTTTCGCAGTCATCAGGCTATCCAAGACCAGATTGAAGCCGTCAGGCAGCAGTTGGGAGAGGAAGGCAGGATCCTTGTCAGACTGTCCGGCACCGAACCGCTGGTACGGGTCATGCTGGAGGGGAGCGACAAGGAAAAAATTACTGCCCTTGCACAGGAAACCGCTGACTTTATCGCACAGGAAATCGGACAGTAAATCTGCACAAAAACCCCCTGCAAAGAGGACAAAAGTTCTGTTTGGCAGAGGGGAAAATCGTGTTATAATAAAGACATTACAGGATGTGGGAGCATTGAGTGATGGCAAATGTGGATATATCAGTGATTATTCCTTCAAAGAACAATAAAAACGGTACGGCGGAGATTATCCGCAGAATCGCAGAAAGTACGGGGGAACTGGAAGTGGAATTTATCGTCATTGACATGAATTCCAAAGACAACAGTGTGCTTTCGGCACTGAATGAAATCAAAAAACGCAATCTGAGGGGCTGTGTCATCCAGAGCGGGGGCAGTACTGTCAGTTCGGCACTCAATACGGGAATCTATAAATCTGACGGAAAATATATTACGTTCGTGTATCCGAGCAGGCTGTATAAAAGCTGTTATATTGCAGAGTATTATCGGGATATCGAGGACAATCATGCGGATTTTGTCTTTGCCGCCCCGAAAGCCAAGGTCGTCAGTACGGAAATGAACAATCTTGACGGCTGTGCGTTGGCAGTAGGGCTGATTCGTTCTTTTATCAGCATGGACTTTTGTGCCGTGATGATAAGACGGGACTATCTGCTTGCCAACCATATCCGTTTTTATGAGGACTGTACGGTCGGCTATGCAGAAGCGTTTGTCTTTAATGCCCTGCTGTTCGATCCGAAGATTGCCTGTTCTAATGCAAAGCTGGAAAGAGTCCATATGGATATGTCCCAAAAGGAGGAACTGCTCAAAAATAACGGCTGTTTTTCCAGAATTGATGCCATGCTGAAAGTGTATGACACCATACAACTCAATCAAAAAGGCAATACCGTGCTGACCGATGCATTTGTCTACCATAAACTGCCGTCAGTGGTCATGTCATGCGTTGACCTGCTGCTGAAAGAGGGGTTTTCGGAGTCGGCTGTCAAAAATTCCCTGAAACTCAAGGAGTATGACAGGCTTCTGAAAATTGCAAGAACCACTCCTCCTAAACTGCGTTCTAAAATCATTACCTGGAAGCTGTTTCCGAAATTCTATCAACCGTGAGGATATTCCTCACGGTTGTTTTTTTCGGTTGATAGTCGGACAAAAATATGCTATACTAAGGGAAAACGCAGGAGGAACGAATATGAAAATATTAGGCATTGACCCCGGCTATGCCATTATTGGCTACGGCGTGATAGAGTTTCAGCGGGGACGGTATCATGCTTTGGATTACGGTGCGGTGACGACCAATGCCGATACACCGTTCGGTGAACGGCTCCAGCAAATTTACAACGGTATCACGGCTGTTATTCAAAAAAATGCTCCCGATGAAATGGCAATTGAAAAACTGTACTTCCAGAATAACCAGAAAACGGCGATTCCCGTTGCCGAAGCACGAGGTGTCATCTTGCTGGCGGCACAGAACCATCATCTTCCCGTCAATGAATATACTCCCTTACAGGTCAAATCTGCCGTCACGGGCTACGGGCAGGCTCACAAGCCACAGGTGATGGAAATGACCAGACGGCTCCTGAAACTTTCGGAAGTGCCAAAGCCCGATGATACCGCCGATGCCCTTGCCATTGCGATTTGCCATGCCCAGAATTCGGCAACCAATCTCAAACATCTTTTGAATCAAAGAGGAGTCGTGATACGATGATATACAGCCTGAATGGAACATTGATACACAGTGAAAGGAATGCAGTAGTGATAGAGTGCGGCGGGGTAGGATACCGCTGTCTTGTGACCATGAATACCCTGAAAGCCATGCCCCACATCGGGGAAAATGCCATGCTTTACACACATATGATCGTCAAAGAAGATGCCGTGGAGCTTTGCGGCTTCAAAACAAAGGAAGAAAAGAATACCTTTAAAATCCTCACTTCTGTCAGCGGTGTCGGGGCAAAGGTGGCAATTGCCATTCTGTCGGAACTCACTCCCGAACAGTTTGCCTTGGCGGTTGCCAATGGTGACGTGAAGTCCCTGACAAGGGCAAGCGGTGTCGGCAGCAAGCTGGCACAAAGAATCATTCTGGAACTGAAAGACAAAATCAAAAAGCTGTCAATCTTGCCTGAAACCGTCCCTACGGGGGCAGGGGTAAGTATCAGTCCGACAGGCGGCAATGTATCGCAAGCCATTGGTGCCTTGGCGGTGCTGGGATATTCTCCTGATGAAGTCATGCCTTTCATGAGCGGCATTGCCCCTGATATGACGGTTGAACAGATTATCGCCGCAACACTGAAAGCCATTGGAAAGAAAGGGTGAGAGCAATGGAAGAAATGGACTTTGAAAACAGAATTGTTGCTCCAACGGAAATTATGGGAGATGAGGGCGATAATCCGCTTCGTCCCCGTTCCCTGCGTGACTATATCGGTCAAGAAAAAGCAAAGGAAAATTTAGCAGTGTTCATGGAAGCCGCCAAACAGCGGCATGAAAGTCTTGACCATGTATTGCTGTACGGGCCTCCGGGACTGGGCAAAACGACCCTGTCCGGCATTATTGCCAATGAAATGGGCGTGAACCTGCGTATCACATCGGGGCCTGCCATTGAAAAGCCGGGCGATTTGGCGGCGATTCTGACCAATCTGAATGACGGTGACGTGCTGTTTATTGACGAGATACACCGTATTTCCAGAGCCGTGGAGGAAATTTTATACCCTGCCATGGAGGACTTTGCCATTGACATCGTGACCGGCAAGGGACAAATGGCGGCTGCTTATCACCTGCCGCTGCCACGGTTCACGCTGGTAGGGGCAACCACAAGAGCCGGACAACTGACCGCTCCCTTGCGGGACAGATTCGGTGTTTGCTTGCGGCTGGAGCTGTATACACCGCAGGAGCTTGCCAGTATCGTGACCCGAAGTGCAGGTATTTTGGGCATTATGGTAGAACCTGATGGTGCCTTGGAAATTGCCTCCCGCTCACGGGGTACGCCGAGAATTGCCAATCGTATGTTAAAACGTGTCAGAGATTTTGCACAGGTGTTGTCAGATGGGGTCATTACCCTGCAAACGGCAAGGATTGCACTGGAACGGCTGGAAATTGATGAATTGGGGCTTGATGCCAATGACAGAAGAATGCTGTCTGCCATCGTCAAATTCTATCGGGGCGGGCCTGTCGGCTTGGAAACCCTTGCCGCCGCCATCGGCGAAGAAGCTGTTACCATTGAAGATGTGATTGAGCCGTATCTCATGCAGATTGGCTTCCTGAACCGTACTCCCAGAGGAAGATGCATTACCAAAGCGGCCTGTCTGCACTTGGGCTATGACCTGCCCGATGCACAGGACGGTCAGCTGAAACTGGAACAGGCGGTGCCGTCATGAGCAGTATTTTATCCGTATCACAATTGAACCGTTATGTCAAGTCCGTACTGGAAAGTGACGGCAAACTGAACAATGTTTATCTGCGTGGGGAAATTTCCAACCTGACGATGCATTATACAGGGCATATTTACTTTTCCCTCAAAGACGAGGAGCAGTGTATCATCAAAGCTGTGATGTTTGCAGGAAAAGCAAAGTATCTGAAATTCACTCCCAAAAGCGGCATGAAAGTTCTCCTGCGGGGGAGTGTTACCCTGTATGAAAAGGCAGGCACGTATCAAATCAATGCAGAAGAAATGGTGCCTGATGGGGCAGGGGCATTGAACCTTGCCTATGAGCAGTTAAAGGAAAAACTGCAAAAAGAAGGACTGTTTGCCGCCGAGCATAAAAAAGAACTGCCTTTATTTCCCCAGAAAATCGGTATTATCACCTCTCCGACAGGGGCGGCAGTGCAGGATATGTTCCGTATCCTCAAAAGACGCTATCCTGTGGGGGAAATTATTCTGTATCCCGTTTTGGTACAGGGGGAGAATGCGGCAGAAGATTTGACCAATGCCGTCAAACGATTCAGTGAACTGTCATGTGCGGACGTTCTCATCATCGGCAGGGGCGGCGGCAGTATCGAAGATTTATGGGCATTCAATGATGAAGCACTGGCAAGAGCTATCTATGCCTGTCCGATTCCCGTAGTGTCCGCCGTGGGGCATGAAACGGATTTTACCATCTGCGATTTTGCGGCAGATGTCAGGGCTTCTACGCCGTCTGCCGCCGCTGAACTGGTATCGGCGGTCACGCATGACAATATGCTTGCGGAAACGGCAATGCTCATTAATAAAATGACGGCCGCCATGCAAAGACGCTGGCAGGAGGAATGGCAGCGTTATGAAAGAGCCGCACAGGCAAGGGTGCTGAATACACCCGATGACATCACAAAAAACAGGCGGATTGTATTGGATATGCTGACAGCAAGACTGAAAGGGGCTTATACAAAAAAGCTGTCTGCCGAAAAGGAAGCCTTTACGGCATTGACCGCTAAATTGGATACCTTAAGCCCCCTGAAAATACTGGCAAGAGGGTATTCTGTCACCAAAAAGGACGGGCATATCCTCAGCAGTGTAGAGCAGGCAGAAGTGAATGATACCATTGAAGTTGTACTTTCGGACGGCAGCTTTGACTGTATGATAACGGGGAGGAATCATCATGAATTATGAAGAAACTATATCACAACTGGAAACAACGGTGAAGGAATTGGAAAGCGGCAAGCTTTCACTGGAAGAGTCGATCGCCATGTTTGAACAGGGAACCAAGCTGGCAAAAACCTGTTATGCAACTCTCAAAAATGCCGAACAAAAAATTACACTGATTTCAGAATGGGAGGAACAGGTATGAATTGGGAACAGGCACTTTTGTCCTATCTTCCTGAAAAGACAGAGGAAATTGCAACGGTCATTTCCTCCATGGAATACAGCCTTACCGCAGGCGGCAAACGAATCCGTCCTATGCTGACACTGGCATTTGCCAAGCTGTGCGGCGGCAGCGAGGAAGCCGCTGTACCGTTTGCGTGTGCGGTGGAGATGATCCATACCTACTCGCTGATACACGATGACCTGCCCTGCATGGACAACGATGATTTAAGGCGTGGCAAGCCCACCAATCACAAGGTATTCGGGGAAGCAGCGGCTTTGCTGGGCGGTGACGGACTGCTGACGCTGGCATTTGAAACGGTATTATCGGAAAGAGCCGTGCAGTACAATGGCTATGAAAAATGTGTCAGGGCGGGAAGAATACTGGCAGAATATGCAGGGGCAGTCGGCATGATTGGCGGTCAGGTCATTGACCTTGAGAGCGAGGGCAGACAGGTTTCCGTGGAGCGTCTGCGAGTGATGGACGAAAAGAAAACAGGTGCTTTGATAGCCGCCGCTTGTATACTGGGGTGCATTTCGGCAGGTGCGGACGAAGCACAGATACAGGCCGCACGGGAATATGCCATGCATATCGGCACTGCTTTCCAAATCGTGGACGATATGCTGGACGTGACCTCCGACACGGCAACGCTTGGCAAGCCTGTCGGCAGTGACGAAGAAAACAAAAAATCAACGTATGTATCGCTGTTAGGTTTAGAGGAATGCCAAAAAATCAGCCGTGCATTGACGGACAAGGCAGTTGCGTGTCTAAAGCAATTCGATGGTGACACGGACGAATTAGTACAGTTTGCCTATCAGCTTTGTGAGCGTAAAAAATAAAAGAATGTTGCATAAACCATGAATATATAGTATAATAATGCAAAACAATGGTTTTGGAGTCGTTGAAAATGTCAGACAGTCATATTTTGGAACAAATCCACTCTCCGTCAGATGTCAAAACTCTTTCAGAGCATGAACTGGAAGCATTAGCCGATGAAATCAGAACTGCTATTGTAGAGGTCGTGTCCGAAAACGGCGGACATCTGGCCTCTAATCTGGGGGTAGTGGAACTGACATTGGCAATCCATAAAGTATTTGACCTGCCAAAGGATAAAATTGTATGGGACGTAGGACACCAGTGCTATGCCCACAAGATTCTGACGGGCAGAAAAGACCGTATCCGTACCATCCGTACCGAAAACGGTCTTTCAGGTTTCCCGAAACGGAGTGAAAGCATCTATGACAGCTTTGATACAGGACACAGCAGTACCTCCATCTCGGCAGCATACGGGATTGCCTGTGCAGGCAAGGAGCATTTTACCATTGCCGTCATCGGGGATGGTGCCTTGTCAGGAGGACTTGCCTATGAGGGGCTGAACAATGCGGGAAGATACCGAAAAAATTTCATCGTCATCCTGAACGACAACAAAATGTCAATTTCCAGAAATGTCGGTTCGATGGCAACGTATCTTACGAAAACACGTATCAAGCCCAGCTATCTGGATGCCAAGTCCCATGTACAGGATACCCTGCAAAAAATCCCCGTGGCAGGAGAGACGCTTGCCAAGGGAATGAAACATACCAAAAACTGGGTGCGTGACGAACTGTTCGGACACCGCAATAATATTTTTGAGCAGATGGGCTTTACCTACTACGGACCCTTTGACGGGCATAATATCCCTCAGTTGGTGACTGCACTGAAAGCGGCAAAACGAAAAAAAGGACCGGTATTGGTACACGTCTGTACGAAAAAGGGAAAAGGCTATGAATTTGCCGAAAAAGATCCGACAGGCTTTCATGGAATTTCTTCCTTTGATATTGATACGGGAGAACCGAAAAGCTCTTCCAAGGGCTATTCAGCCGTGTTCGGAGCCTGTTTGTGCAGGCTTGCCGAAGAGGATAAGCATATCTGTGCCATTACCGCCGCCATGACAGCAGGCACGGGGCTGAAAACCTTCGCCAAAAAATATAAGGACAGATTTTTTGATGTGGGCATTGCCGAAGAACACGCTGTCACATTTGCAGGAGGACTTGCCGCAGAGGGGGCAGTACCCGTGTTTGCGGTGTACTCCACGTTCCTGCAAAGAGCCTATGACCAGATTTTGCATGATGCCGCCATGCAGAACCTGCATATCGTGCTGGCAGTAGACAGGGCAGGCATTGTCGGAGAGGACGGCGAAACCCATCAGGGAATTTTTGACGTTGCCTTTTTGAATACGATCCCGAATGTGACGGTCTATGCCCCGTCCGGCTTTCGGGAATTGGAAATGATGCTGTTTCGGGCGGTGTATGATACCAACGGGACAGTGGCAGTACGCTATCCGAGGGGCGGGGAGGGGTATCTGCCGAAAGAATATGAACCGTCCGTGGAGCCGTACAGCGTGTACGGCGATCATGACAGTGAGGAACTGATTGTTACATACGGACGTACTTTCTCCGAAGCCTGTCAGGCAAGAGAAAGGCTGAAAAGGAAAGTATGTATTCTCAAGCTGAACACACTCAAGCCCCTGCCAAAGAGGGCAGTAGAAATGGCCTTGCCGTATCGGAGGGTGTATTTCTTTGAAGAGGGAATCCAAAGCGGGGGAATCGGAGAAGCCTTTGGATTTGCTCTGTATCAGTCGGGATTTGCGGGAAGCTACCGGCTGACCGCCATCAGCGGTTATGTGGCACAAGGAACGACAAATTCTGTTTTGCACCGCCTGGGGTTGGATGCAGAGGGAATGGTGCGGAAAATGGAAAGGGAAATGAAATGACAGCAAAAAAACGTCTGGATATACTGGTGTATGAGGCAGGGCTTGCCGAAAGCCGTGAAAAGGCCAAGGCGATTATTATGGCGGGGATTGTCTACGTTGATAACCAAAAGGCGGACAAGCCCGGAACTGTCTATAAAGAAGATGTGAAAATAGAAGTAAGAGGCAATAAGCTGAAATATGTCAGCCGTGGAGGACTGAAGCTGGAAAAGGCCATGCACGTGTTTGCCATTGACCTGCATGAGAACATTACCATGGATATCGGAGCATCAACAGGCGGTTTTACGGACTGTATGCTGCAAAACGGTGCCAAAAAAGTGTATGCCATTGACGTGGGTCACGGTCAGTTGGACTGGAAATTGCGGAACGATGAAAGAGTGGTCAATTTGGAGCGTACCAACGTGCGTTATATCACCAAAGAGCAGGTGCCGGATCCCATTGACTTTTTCAGTGTCGATGTCTGCTTTATTTCACTGTGTCTGGTACTGCCGGCAGTCCGTCCGCTGTTGAAAGAGAACGGTACAGCAGTGTGCCTGATCAAGCCGCAGTTTGAAGCAGGCAGGGGCAAGGTCGGTAAAAACGGCGTGGTAAGGGACAAAAATGTCCATCAGGAAGTGATTGAAAAAATCGTTGCCTTTTGTCTTGACAACGGGTTTGACATACGGGGACTGGATTTTTCCCCCATCAAAGGGCCGGAAGGCAATATTGAATATCTTTTGTATATCCGAAAGTCGGACAGCCCTGTATCGGTACCCATCGACATGGAGGGTGTCGTGGAAGAATCCCATCGTGTGCTGGATTCGTCAGCAGGGAGGTGACATTCATGAATATCATGCAAAAAATTGCTGTTGTGCCAAATCTGACCAAACAGGGAGCCTATGACACTTCTCTGGAGGCCATTCGGATACTGTTGTCGCTGGGGATGGAAATCCGCATGGAAAGCCGTCTGAGCCGTCAGTACAGGGAAAAGGGCATTGTCTTTTACGGCAGTATGGAGGATATGCTGGGCGGCTGTGACATGGTGCTGACGATCGGCGGTGACGGGACGATTATCCATGCCGCAAGAAAGGCTGCTTTGGCAGGCTGTCCCCTGCTGGGTATCAACACCGGCAGACTGGGATTTGTTGCCGAGCTGGAACCGGATGAACTGTCCATGCTGTCAAGACTGGCAGAGGGAGCGTATACGATAGAAAAAAGAATGATGCTCAAAGTCGTGCAGGGGGAGCGGCAATCCTATGCCATGAACGATGCGGTCATTTCCAGAGGGTCACTGTCAAGGCTCATTGACATTGATGTATCGGTCGCAGAGGACGGCGGCTATATTTGCCACTACCGTGCAGACGGGCTGATTATCTCCACACCGACAGGCTCCAGTGCCTATTCTCTGGCGGCAGGAGGACCTGTCGTGGAACCCACTATGAAATGTATTGTCATGACGCCGGTTTGCTCTCATTCACTCTTTGCAAGACCGGTTGTGTTCAGCCATCATTCCCGTTTGAGCGTCCGTGCCGCCTGTGACGATAATACAGAGGTGTTTCTGACCCTTGACGGTGCAAAAACTTTCACCATACGCCAGTCAGACACCATCAGCATTACTTCCGCTAACATCGAAACGGAGCTTGTCAAGCTGAAAGATAAATCTTTTTACAGAGTGCTGAACGATAAGTTTACCGAGAAAGGCAGGCAGGCATGAAAATACGAAGACAAACTAAGATCTTGGAACTGATTAAAGAACACCCGATTGAAACACAATCCGAATTGCTGGAAAGGCTGAAACAAGAGGGTTTTCGGGTGACACAGGCCACCGTTTCCAGAGATATCAAAGAAATGCGTTTGATTAAGGTGCCTGACAGCCACGGTGCCTATCGGTATGCGGCCGATACCCCAGAGGAGCAGGAAGAGGAACCGTCACATTCTTACCTGTTTGCTACGGCAGTAACAGGGGTGGATTATGCCCATACACTGGTTGTCATCAAAACCAAGGTCGGAATGGCACAGGCAGTCTGTGCGGCACTGGATTCCACCAATCGGGCAGGCGTTTTGGGAACACTGGCAGGAGATGACACGATTTTTGTTGCCACGAGAACGGATGCTGCTTCGGCAGGTCTGGTATCCGACTTGAAAAAGCGGATGTCGGAAAAGAGGTTGTAATATGCTGAAAAATCTGTACATTGAGAATATCGCTGTCATCGAAGAAACAAGCATTGATTTTTCTTTGGGACTGAATGTGCTGACAGGCGAAACCGGAGCAGGCAAGTCTATCGTGATTGACTCCATCAATGCTGTCCTCGGCAACAGGACTTCCAGAGATTTGATCCGAAACGGTGCAGACACAGCTTTTGTCAGTGCGGCATTTGAAGAGCCGTCCGACAGAGTGAAAGAAGCTTTGCAGGAATACGGCTTTGACACGGAGGACGGGGAGGTGCTTCTGCAAAGGGAAATCGGACTCAACGGCAAGGGTAAGTGCCGTATTAACGGCAGACCTGCCACTGTGGGGACACTGAAAGCAGTCGGCACGTACCTTATCAATATCCACGGACAGCATGAAAGCTATGAACTGATGTCCCCAGACCGGCATATCACCTATCTTGACAAACTGGGCAATTTGGAACAGCCGTTGGAACAGTACCGCACGGCCTACAGACACTACAAGTCCCTGCAAGAAGAACTGAACAAGGCGGAATCCGATGAAGCCGAACGCAACCGCCGTATTGACCTCCTGCAATATCAGGTCAGGGAACTGGAAGAAGCCGACCTGTACATTGGTGAATATGAGGAACTCAAGGAACAGAGAACCCTCATCGAAAACAAGGAAAAAATTGCTTCTGCCCTGAATGACGCACGGGAATCTCTCAACGGGAGTGAGGAAACGGACGGTGCTGTACAGCAGTTGGAAAATGCCTGTGCCGCCGTGGAACGTATCATGGACGTACTGCCTGACTGTGAAGCATTGTACCAGCGTTTGCAGAATGCGGTTTATGAACTGGAGGACTGCTGTGCAGAGGTGTCGGGGCTGGCGGAAAGTGCCGATTCCGATGTGGGCAGTATCGAGGAAATCGAGGACAGAATTGACCTGATTCAGCGGCTTGGCAGAAAATACGGCAGTTCCATTGAGGAAATGCTGGCATTTCTCGACAAGGCAAGGCAGGAACTGGACTACCTTGAAAAATACGAGGAAAACAGAACCCTTTTGGAACAAAACTGCCAAAAAGCCCGCCTCAAAGCTGAACAGCTTGCCAAAGCTCTGTCAGAACAACGCAAGAAAATTGCCGTGCAGTTTTCCGCACGTGTCAAGGAAGAAATGACCTTTCTGGATATGCCGAATGTCAGACTGGTGGTCAGGTGCGAGCCTTGTGAATTGAATCTTTTCGGCTGTGATGATGTAGAAATCCTCATTTCCACCAATGTCGGGGAAGAACCGAAGCCTGTTGCCAAAATTGCCTCAGGCGGTGAAT
>ONUD01000251.1 GCA_900320925.1 uncultured Eubacteriales bacterium | reverse complement strand
TTCCTGACGGAGCAGTTCATATTCTTCCCTGACAGTCTTGGTAAATTTTCCTGCCATCACCACAAACGGCTTCTGATTGTCACAGCGGTACCGAATCGGCAGAGATTCTCCCTCTCTGAGATCCTTTTCCGGAGGCGGAGCAGGCTGATGTTGCTGTATGGGAAAGACAGAAGGCTGTTTTTCTTCCTGTTTGGGAGACTGTTTTTCTTCTATTTCCTCAAAGATATCCTTGACAGGAAGCTCCACTTTCTCTTGCGGTGCAGGTTCTGTCAGTTCTTCGTCAGGCTGTTTCATAGACTGCACAATTTTTTCAAGGCTGTTTTTCAGTTTTTTTAGATTTTCGCCCGGTTCATTGGTTTTTATTTCATTTTCGTCTGCCATCTCTCTCACTCTCCGTTCACGGCTTGAATCCCCAAACGCTGTCTTGTAAATTCGTACATCAGCACCCCTGCCGCCACAGAAGCATTCAGGGAATTGATGTTCCCGCACATCGGCAGGGACAGGATGACATCACATTTTTCTTTCACCAGTCTGCCAAGCCCTCTGCCCTCCGAACCGATTACCAAAGCACAAGCCCCTTTCAGATGATTTTCCGCATAGGTCACACCGTCCATGTCGGCTCCGTAGATCCAACAGCCCCTTTCTTTCAGCTCATCCAACACCGCAGGAAGATTCGTCACTCTTGCCACAGGCATATATTCATACGCCCCTGCCGAGGACTTGCCCACAATGTAATTCAGTCCGACCGAACGTCGTTTGGGAATAATAATGCCATGCACCCCCGCACATTCGGCGGTTCTGATAATCGCTCCCAAATTATGGGAATCCTCGATCTCATCCAGTACCACAAGAAAGGGCGGTTCTCCTTTTTCCGCCGCCCTTGCGAAGATGTCCTCCACAGAAGCATATTCTTTCACAGCGGCAACGGCCACAATTCCCTGATGGGCTGCTCCCCCGCAAAGACTGTCCAGCTTTTTTTTATCCACTTCCTTGACAGGGATCTGTTTTTGCCTTGCCTTGGCAGCGATGACCTTGACAGAACCGTTCAGTTCTCCTTTGGCAATCAATATTCTCTCGATGGGACGGCCTGAAGCAATGGCTTCACTGACAGGATTTCTTCCTGCAATCACATCGGTTTCTCTTTCCAAATTGCATCCTTCCTTTCCATTGTTCCGAAACGCTTCTTTTATTATAACACAAAATGCTTTCAAAACAAAGCATTTTTTATGCTTCTCAACAAAAAAACCATCCTGCATGGCAAGTGCAGAATGGTTGGCAGCATCAGACAGCCTTTGGTTCGGTTTCCACCAGTCTGTATACGGAAACGATCGGCTTTTTGGATTTACGGATATGCACCTTGACTTCATAAGCGGGATTGTCCCGAAACGTACTCATGTCACGGTCGTACCATGCACTCTGCACACTTTTTTCTTCCTCGTCTCTGGGGTCTGTATAGGACACGGAAAGCCGATGGTACAATTTTCCTGAAATAGTTTTGTCCTCCATATCCGTTATGGTTCCGTCAGCACAGGCAACGGCATTTTTAATACATTTCCGTCTCAGACGGATTTTCTTATTGGTCACGGCAAACCGATAAATGAAAATAATAAAAATCATCGACCAAATCATCATTGCGGCAAGAACAAAGACCTGCAATTCCTCAAATTTTTTCGCTGTCATATGGTCTTTGGCAATCAGCCATACCAGAAACAACAAAAAATACAATATCACGCTAAACAGTACACCCGAATATTTCAACCGATAGGCCTTTGGCATTACTTCTCTTTTCAAGCTCAACACCTCTGACAAAATGGATATATTTATTATACCATCTTCCGACAAATAAATCAAGTTGCAATCCATGAAATTTCACCGGTAAAAAAACTGCCCTCAGCGGGCAGTTTTCTATTAGACTTCCTCGAAAACAAAAATCATCACTTCTGTTTTGACTGGCGGTTGCCATCCATATAGCGGTGAGTAAGAAAAGGATTGTTTCCGAGGAAGTCTATTCTACAAGTGCTTTCAGTTCTTCACATCTCTGGTACGTGGCAGAAGCCATGGCATTATTGATAAAAATCACTTCATCAATTTCATGCTCGGCAAGATACGCATTGAGATTGATGGCAGCATAGCGGGAATCAATCATATGCGTTTCACTGTAGGTATAGGCAATGAACGGACAAAAGGCATTGCCGTAGGATTCCTTGACAACGGCAATTTTTTTCCCGTTGCCATCCTTGTTTTGGGACACGATCAAGGGCTGGTCGCCGCCTAAAAAGACACCATAGGCATTGACTCCCTGTGCATATTCATGCAGAAGACTGTATTCCGAGGGATTTTCCCCCTCGTCATCATACAGTGTGGTCACAATATCCCTGTCAATCGTGAAGTATTCCACCTCATCTTCTTTTAAATCATCCAGTCCCGCTATATCACTGTCCGCCAGACTGCCCTGATAGCCCTCTATCTTTTTTGCCGTCATGCTGTCCAGCGGGATAGCCTCCACACCTGCCGTCCGGCAAAAAGCTTCATAGGCATAATAAGCCGCCCTGCCTGTCCAGTGGTGGTCGGTATGGAAGTACAGATACTCATCCCGATGGTGCATCATGGTATCATACGTATTAACAGCAATAATCCCCTCTGCCGTATAGCTGTCGGTAATCTTGTTCAGGTAGTCCTCCTGTGAAGCCACCGTATCTTTGAATTTATCAGGCAGTGTCACCCCGCAGTGAGTCGGTATCAGCACATTGTACATGGTAATGCTCTCCCCCAGACTGTTTTTGATGGCTGACATCACATCGGCATAGTTCTCTGCCATGTCATCATCCCCGAAAAACTGTTCATATGCTACACCGTCATATACCAACAGTCCATTGATATATTCCCCTTCTGCTTCGGGTGTCGGGTCGGAAATGACCGGAATGGATTCTTCTTCGGACTCCTGCACGTTCTTGCTGCTCTCCTCCGATGTTTCCTGCAAGGCACTCTGTTCAGCCATCTTAGAAGCAGGCGGTGCGGCATTTTCCCCACAGCCCGATAAACACAGTGCCGCTGTCATCATGCAGCCTAATAAGACTTTCCACTGTTTTTTCAAAGCAACATTCCCCTTTCACAGCTTTTTGACAAACAATGCCCGAATGGCATTGAGTACGGCAATGACCATCACTCCCACATCCGCAAATATGGCAATCCACATATTGGCGATCCCACATGCACCAAGCACTAAACACGCTATTTTCACGCCTATTGAGAACCAGATATTTTCATGGACGATTTTCATGCATTTTTTGGCAATCCTGATTGCCTTGGCAATTTTCATCGGGTCATCGTCCATCAATACAACGTCAGCCGCTTCGATGGCGGCATCAGACCCCATTGCCCCCATTGCGATTCCAATATCCGCCCTTGACAGTACAGGGGCATCATTGATTCCGTCCCCGACAAATGCCGTGACACCTGACTTTTCAGAGAGTATCCTTTCCACCTCATGTACCTTGTCCTCCGGCAAAAGCTCACTATGCACCTCATCCATGCACAGTTCCTTTGCCACTTTGTCGGCAACTTTTTGGGAATCGCCCGTCAGCATGACCGTCTTTTTGACACCGGCACGTTTCAGTTCCTGCAAAGCCTTTTGGGAAGTAGGCTTGATTACGTCCGAAATGACAATATGCCCGATATACTTGCCGCTGCGTGAAACGTGTATGACGGTACCCGAATGTTTGTGGGGGCAATCCTGTATCACGGCACCGACCGCCTGCATCATTTTTTCATTGCCGACACAGATGGTATTGTGGTTGACCAGTGCCTTGACACCCTGCCCTGCCACATTTTCGGCACGGAATACATGACAGCCGTCATTTTCATTCGGGTAGGCAAGCTTCAGGGAATTGGCAATCGGGTGATTGGAATAGCGTTCCACGTGTGCCGCCAAATGCAGAAGGGTCGTTTCATCTACGAGTTCGGGGTGTATGGCCGTGACTTCA
>ONUD01000207.1 GCA_900320925.1 uncultured Eubacteriales bacterium | reverse complement strand
CTTTGCGGTTGCACAACGGAGGGCGGCGGTGTCTGCACGGGCGGTTGAACCGTCACCGGAGGTTTGGCGGGCTGTTCGGTTTTTTGCAGTACCACCGATGGCTTGGCAGGCTGTTGGGGAACGCTCACCTCGATCTCCAGCTGTCGGGCAGTTCTGACAGCAGAGGGAATCTCCACTGTAATTTCAGGCTGTGATGAGCGTTTGGGAAGGGAGGCATCCGGACTGTTAATATCAGGCAGGGCGTTAGTCACCTCTTCGCCCTTGATCGGGGACAGCGGCACGGCAGGAGTACTTCTGATTTCATCAATAGTAACCTCTCGTTCAAGCTGCATGGGCGGCAGAACAGAGGATTCTTTTTCTTTGGAAAGCGGTGTCAGCGGCACGGCAGGGATATTGGCGATGGTGGAGAGCGGCACGGGTTTATCAAGCTGCATGGGCGGGAGAACACCCGTATCGCCTGTGGGAATCTCGGGGAGATTTTCCACATCGTTGTTCACCTTATCGGCAAGGTTCGTTTGCTGGTTTCTTGCGATATTTCTCTGCTGGAATTTTCCGAAGATACTGTTTTGCTGAGCTTGTCTTCTGGCTTCCTCGGCAGCTAACTTGGCGGCTTCGAGACGTTTGGTTTCTTCCGCACGGGCAGCCTCTTCCGCAGCACGTTTGGCTTCTTCTGCGAGACGCAGTTCTTCCAATTTCCGTGCTTCTTCGGCAGCCTTTGCTTCTTCTTCCGCACGGAGAGCCTCTTCTGCTGCCAGAAGCTCCTGTTCCATCTGTTCTCTTGTTTTACCGGTCTTGACACTATATCCGCAGAACGGGCAATCCTGACCGTTATTGACGATCTGATTGCCGCAGCCGGGGCAGTCTATCAATAATGCCATAGCAAAAATCTCCTTATTCGTTGAATTTTGATACAATTACCTACTATCTATTATAGTATATATTACAATTGCCGTCAATATTTTTAAAGAAAAACCGCCATTTTTATCACATTAGCTAAAAATCGAATCCCATTTACAGCAATTATGCCCTCTCTATAAAATGGTCAGTTCTTTCGGCAGGGATGCAAGGTTCATGCAGCCGTTTTTGGTGACCATGACCATATCTTCGATTCTGACACCGAATTTTCCGGGCAGGTAAATGCCGGGTTCTACGGTGACTACCATGCCCTGACGCAGGATAAAGGCACTGTCAGGGGAAACGGACGGGTCTTCATGGATGGCAAGGCCGACCCCATGTCCTGTGGAATGGCCGAAGAAGCCTTCATAGCCTGCCTGAGCGATGTAGGAGCGTGCGGCATGGTCAACAGAGCCGCAGGACACCCCTTCTCTGACGGTGTCCAGGGCATTTTGCTGAGCCTGCCTGACGGTTTCATACACACGTTTTTCCTCACTGCCGATTTTGCCGAAAGCAAAGGTTCTTGTCATATCGCTGTGATAGCCGTCCACTGTTGCACCAATGTCAAACAGTAAGAGATCCCCGTTATGTACCCGATTGTCATCAGGCACGCCGTGTGGCATGGAAGTTTTTTTGCCTGCCAGAGCAATCAGGTCAAATGATACACTGTCTGCCCCTGCCCTCCTCATGCGGAACTCCAGCTCCAGTGCAAGGTCTTTTTCGGTCACACCCTCCTTAATCAGTTTCAGCGTTGCGGTCAGGGCATCTTCGGTGATTTGCTGTGCCTTTCGCATTTTGCCTACTTCCTCGGCAGTCTTGATGAGCCGCATTTTGCCCAGGAGTCTGTCCAGTTCGTCTGTTTTGATTGGGAGTGCTTCCGCATCGTGCAGGATGGTTTCCATGTAGGCGGCATTGTTCAGTGTAAATGCGGAACCCTCCAGCAAAATATGGTGCAGTTTTTTTTCACGGATGAGCTGCACCAATTCCTCCCGGAATTGGCGGTAGGCAATGACCGTGCAGTTTTGAGCCTGTTGACGGGCAGCTTCGCTGTAGCGTGAATCTACCAGCAGATAGCTTTCCTCTCTGGTGACCAGCAGATGACCCAGGGAAGAAACAAACCCTGTTAAATAGCGTCTGTTTTCATTGGATAGGATGATTGCCGCATCGGCACTGTCGGGAAGCATCTCCGACAGCATGGCAATTCTTGAACTCATAATGACCACTCCCTGCATAATAAAAAGCCTTGAAGTACAGCAAGGCTTCCATTGGTGGGAGAGGGTGGATTCGAACCACCGAAGCAAGAAGCAACAGATTTACAGTCTGCCCCATTTGACCGCTCTGGAACTCTCCCTTATTGAATTTTGGAAGGTGGTGTTTTCATTATAAGCGATTGTTGTGCTTCTGTCAAGGCTCTGGGTTCTAAAAATCAGGTTTTGGAAAAAGGCAACAAGAAAGAGGGAAGCCTGTTTGGGGCAACCCTCTCACTTACTGTTTCGACAAAGTTCTATCATATTTTTCTCATCTTGCGTGAATATCCCCAAAATACCGTTCCCACCAGTCCTATCAATAGGATGCCTGCTGTTTCAGGCATATGGTTTTTGCCGGTACCGCCTGTGGAAGTGACAGGCTCGGGTACGGGAACAGGGGTATTAACGACAATCATTTGACCGTTGCTTCTTCCTTCCGTGGAGACGGATTGTCCTACACCGGTAAATTCTGCACTTGTATCACTGTAAGTGGCTTTCCAACTTTCAGCATAGTTATTGTCCACACCATTCCCTTGTACTTCATTTTCTGAACCGTTTAGTGTGTATTCGGTGATACGATACGTGACAAAGCTGTCCTCTATCTTCTTATCTACAATAAAGCTTGTCCTCCATGTGGTATAGGAAGGTCCTGCATTGACCATGCTGGTGCCATAGAGAATGTTAGCTTCTGTCTTGTTCAGCACGATCTTGCCATCTGTCAGAGCTACCGTGACATCGGGATCGATCCACTTTTTCACACTGGCAACATTATGCCATGCCGTTTCGCCGCTTTTCTGGTATTCCAGATGATAAGCCACTCTTTCTAAAGTATCGTTTGCCCAGTTTTCGGGGGTTGCCAGCCATTTGGTGATAATCTCCAGAGTGAAAATATCGGGATCTACGGATGCTGCCGTATTGGTGACGGCAACGGAAACAGCTTCATTGCCGACGATGCCTGTATTGTTCAGATAAGTGGGAGTATAGTTGCTGTCAGTTTGTTCTGTGATAGTGTAGGAAGTTCCGACAGGGATTTTGTCGATGACAGCTTGATTGTTGTTTTGACCGAAAGTAATGGTTGCCGGAATCGTAATCGTTGTGTTGGTGTCATTGCTTCCCGTAAAGGTACTCTCTTCCAGACCGATACCGCCCACATTGTCAAGGACAACATTGAATGTAAAGACGGTACCATAGGGGATGGGTGTATTATTATCCGCTTGTTTGGTGACAGTGATGGTTTGTGTTTTGAGGGTATTGATAAATTTCACTTTGTTCGGATTCTGGATGGTTCCCGACCATTCAAAATAGCCTGTATGTGCGGTATCCTGAGCAGGGCCGTTATTGGTATCTGAGGCAGTCAGAACAGCAGAATGGGTATCGCTGTAAAATTGCCATGATGTATCGAATAACATTCCTATATTCTTATTGTTGGGAATTTCATGCAAAGCTCTGTTGTTGTCCAGATAATAATACTTTTGATTGGTATCGGAGCGTTCTTTGATTCTGGCATAGTATATATCGGAACTTTCAATTGCTTTGGTATAGGCAGCTTTATCACCGTCTGCCAGGAACATTCTGTGTCTGTTGGCACCTGATACGGATGCGGTGCCGTTGGAAGAGGTAACCTGAATCAGTCCGGGTGAAGAAATAGGTTGGTTGTTTTTATCGACAGCGGTATATGTTCCGCCGCCGCTGATTGTCATATCGTTAAGATTGGATGGATTATTGCCTAATTGCATATCAATCGGGAACGCTAATTTTGCCAAGTTAGCTGTAATGTTGGCATTGGCTGTTGTCAGATTGGTATTGATGTCTGCCGCGACTTCTTTTTCCACTTGGAGCGACTTCTCGATAGGCATATTGAAGCGAATTTTCATATTGGATTCCCAAAGACCACGCTCCACATAAAAGATTTTCATGATATGTTCTGTATTGGCCGCCAAATTTGTGACAAAAGTACTTTCGGAAGAGGAGGTAGTAGTCCCGTTATTATCAATAATCTGACCTGTTCTGAAGTTGATGGAGCCATCTTCATCGTCATGTGTACCGCCCAAATCCATTACCAGATAGTTGTCGATATAAACAACCATGTCATCATCGCCTTTAAATTCAAAAACAATATCTTCCAAAGTTCCGCCGCTGTTGGTTATTTGCTTGGTGGAAGTCAGCTTGAAAGGGATTTCCAGTTCCATGCCGAAACCATAGTTCATTCTGTCAAGATAGTAGTTATTATCTACATTGATGGAACGGGGATCACTGAACGGGAAAAAATCTCCTCGGGTTTTTTTGATGCCGCCGCTACTGGCGGTTTCGGTGCCGTTGACAACAAAACGGTTATTCAGATTATTGTTATCGCTAAGGTTATAAGGAATGGCACTGATACCGACTTGTCCGTTATCTCGGATGACTCTGTATGCCCAACTGTCGCTGTTTGCGATATAGTAACCGCTGCTGTCTTTAAAAAACGGGAAGGTGGTGTCGACATAATTTCCTACTTTATTAGAAGTGAGCCAATTTTTGTCAAAAAAAGGAACTTTGGCATTGGGTACTGTACTGTTTATTGTATTGCCTAAATATAAATTTCCGTTACTGTCCAAATTTTCTGCATAACAGTCCGGTCCTCTTCCTCTTGTTTTGTCGTTGCTGTCATAAAGTCTATAAAAATCATTTTCTGCAT
>ONUD01000209.1 GCA_900320925.1 uncultured Eubacteriales bacterium | reverse complement strand
GCATTGGAATATCTTGGAAAGCTGATACCGATAATCACATCCTGCTCCGAAATACGAAATAGCTTTTCATGGATCTCCGTTTCCCCATAGTTGCTGATTACCTTGACATTCTCAAAAATCAAAGAATAATAATATCCCAAAAAGGATGCCAGTGCCGCAGAACTTCTGACGGCAAAGATATAAATGGTCTTTGCTTTGGAAATCGCCTCTACGGCATGGCGGAAATCGTCCTTGGAAGTTTCTTCCAGTGTACGGCGGATCTTCTCAATATCCTGATTGAGGACGGTGTCGAGAATATCCTCATTGATAATGCGGTTCTTTGTTACCTCAATCCGCTGCACGGAGGTCAGTTTGTCCCTGATCATCTCCTGCATGGCTTTCTGCATTTTCGGATAGCCGTCATATCCCAGCTCCGTTGCAAAACGCACCACCGTTGATTCACTGATTCCCACCGTACTGCCCAGCTTGGCAGCCGTCATAAAAGCCGCTTTGTCATAATGTTCTGCAATAAAATGGGCAATCAGTTTTTGCCCTTTGGAAAATCCGGGCATTTTTTCATTGATTTTAGACAGCAAATTCTTTGCCATGGCAACAATCTCCTTTTCCTTTGTAACTTTATTGTAGTCCTGTTTTCCCAAAAAATCAAGAGAAAGCCATTAACAAATTGCCAAAGCTTCGGTTCCGTAAGCAAACATTCCCCGATAGGTCAGAACATACTGATCTATCGGGGAATGTTATATACTGATTTCGATATGGACAGAGGAATGCCGGAGGAGAGCTTTTTTATCAGCAACTGCCCCATAGCGTTCAGGATAGGCATTTCCGAGATATTGCCGAACCGAAAGAACATCACAGCCGTTTTGCAGGAGTGTCTTATCAATGGCGGCACGGACTTTTTGACGGATACTCTCCGTAATGGCATGGCGTGTTGCTGTTTCATAGGAGCGGTCAAGCTGCACCTGTATCACAAAGCGGACAGCAGGGTAGGCTGTATCCCACACGGGAATGACATGAGAATCAATTTGATGGATTTGGTAGCTGACTGCCTCCTTGCCCACTAAAACGGTATCGGTAAAGTCCATGACACGGTGGTTCACAATCAGTATTCCCATTGTTTCCTCCCTGTTCAGCAGGCAGTGCGTACCGCTTTTGTCCACCAGATAACTGCCGTCCACGCACAGAGAGGATAGGTCTTGGTTCTCTGTGACATACGGGAACAGCATGGCTTCTTCCGTATTTTCGGCATCGAGCAGCGAGCAGTGTACTTCGGTTTGGTTCACCGCCCTGCTGTCGGCAAGGAGGTTGATGGCTTCTGATGAATAGCCGAATTTTTTTACGGCAGTGGAAAGTATGGTTTCCGCACTTTCCTCTGTGACCATCAGATTGGCAGTTTTCTGCATTTCGTTGCTATCGGAAAAATAGGAAAGGGTATGGATGTTGTCATCGGCTGCCTGCCTGCTCATCATGAGAAACAGGCACTGGCTTAACAGCAGTTTTTTGCCACGCTGATTTTCAAGAGTGCCGAATGCCTCCTGTATGGTTTTCCCGTCGGTGTACACCAGACGAATGGCATTTTCTTTTTCCTCGTTTTCGGTGTCAAGTACAATCAGGGTAATCCGATAGCCGTCCTCCCTTTGGTCAATGCCAATCCCCTGCACAATGAGCCGTTGGTTGAGCTGTGTACTGTTGCAGCCCGTCAGAAACAGTGCCGCAAGGAGCAGGCAGCAGACCGTTTTGGCTGTTCGGCGGTGCATGG
This sequence comes from uncultured Eubacteriales bacterium, assembly GCA_900320925.1. GTDB lineage: Bacteria > Bacillota > Clostridia > Oscillospirales > Acutalibacteraceae > UBA1213. The sequence continues at coordinate 2,247 of ONUD01000209.1, read as the reverse complement.
CAAGGTACACTGCCAGCGGTATGACAAACGTAAATATGACCGTCAATGCACACCACCCGTATTTGTTAAACAGCACCTCACTGTCAGGCATCCAGAGCAGAAGCAGGAGTAACATGACACCGCTGACCAGACAAATCGTTTTGCCGAATCTGTTTTTGAACAGTGGTTTGGCACTCTCCGAAACAGCAAACAGCAAAATGGCTACATGACAGAACATACTGCACATACTGACAAAAATAAAAAACGGGTTCAGTCTTTGCAGCGTACCTGCCCCCTCTATTGCCTGATAAACCGGCAGTTCCCGTGTATCAAGATAGTCGCCGATCGCACCCCGAAACAGCACCAGCATGAAAAACAACAGCAAAAACGACAGAACTGACCATAATACGGTACTTTTCCCAAGCTTTCCCTTGACCGACGGCATGAAAATAGGCAAGGCAGCCGTACTGTTCATTCTTGACAGAATAAACACCGTGCCGTCCATCATGCCCCAAAGGGTGACACCTTCCACGGGCAGGAGGTTCTTAGAAGAAAATCCCGGCATTAAATAGATGAATGCCAGCACCGTTGAGAGCAGAATGAATCCCAGTACAATGGCTGCCATTCTGGATAATGCTTCTATCCCTTTCAGGGCAGCATAAATACAGGCAATCAGAAGCACTGCCAGTACGGCTTTGACATGGATGTCCTTCGGCAGAAGTATCGTTAAAAAATGCTTCAGTGTCATGACGGCATACAGGCAGGAGCCAAGAAAATACAGAGCATACAGGAAAGGGACTGCATGACCGAGGATTCCCCAATGCCTGACAGACAGCTCTGCCACAGAGCTGTCCCTCCGGTTCCCGAACAGCAGGTTGACAGGAACTAACAGTACCATACTAAGCCCTATGCAGAGCAGCAGCGGCAGCAAAAAACTCCAGAGGGAAGCAATGCCCGATACCGTCACGGAATAGGTCATTGCCAGTGCCATACGGCTGATAAACAAAAGGGTGAATATCTGACCGGCGGTCACAGTGGGGTGTTGTTTCATTCGACATCGGCTCCCGGTAAATTCTGCACCTTGGCAGTTTTTTTGGAAAGGATCTTCCACCCTGCACGTATCAGCACATCTCTCAGGGCTACTGCACTGAACGGTGTCATCGGCGTCGTGTACGGCACACCAAAGCTGTTTTTGCCGCACAGATTCACCAGCACCATGCACAGCAGAATGGCAACGCCGTAAATGCCCAGAAATCCCCCTGCCAGAGTGAATAATATTCTTAAAACGGCAGAGGGGGCATACAGGTTCGGTATCACATAGGAACTGATGGAGGTGATGGCAACCACCATGAGTGTCGGAGCCCCAATCAGACCGGCATGGATGGCAGTGTCCCCTACCACTAATCCTCCTACAATGCTGACCGCATAACCCAGCGGCTGCGGCATACGCAGACCTGCCTCCCGCATGATTTCATAGACAAACTGTATCAATATCGTTTCCGACATGAGCGATAAGGGGGTGGCACCTATCGAACCTGCAATTTTATTGAGCATGAGTGTCGGGAACATTTCAGGATTGAATGTACCCAGTGAAACATATACTCCCGGCAGCAGCATGGAAATGAAAAAGGCACCGTATTTCAGCAGTCTTGTAAACGTGGCAAAATAGGCTCTGTTGGAGTAGTCGTCCAGTGTCTGGAAGTACTCGGCAAACAGGTACGGTACAATCAGTGCCGACGGCACACCGTCTACCAGAACGGCAATCCTGCCCTCTGTAATCTTGCCGCAGACCGTGTCGGGACGCTCTGATACACCAATCCCGCTGAAAAAGGAAAAGTCATTCCTCTCCTCTAAAAACGGTACCAAATATCCCGAGGTCAGCACTGTCTTGGTATCGACTTTCTGCAAACGCTGTTTCAGTTCTTTGACAATGCTTTCGGAAGCCGTCCCTTTTAAGTAGCAAATGCCAATTTCCGTGCGGCTGACCTCTCCGATGACCATGGTTTCAAAATACAGCTTGGGGTTTTTGAGAATCCTCCTCATCAGGGACATATTGACCCGGAGCGATTCCACAAATCCCTCTTTGGAACCCCTCTGCACGACATCTGACTGCGGTTCGGAGATGCCTCTGGAAGCATAGCCCTGTATGCCGACCCCCAGCATTCTGTCATACCCGTCTACAGCAATGACGGCAAAGCCTGACATGATTTGTTTCTCAACGTCCTCATACGTGCAGGATTCCACCATATCCGCCGTAGACAGCACCTT
>ONUD01000212.1 GCA_900320925.1 uncultured Eubacteriales bacterium | reverse complement strand
AGCTGGTAAATTATCTTCCGAAATGCCATATTTTTCTTCACACAATGAATTGATTGAACAGCAGGAAGTTGTCCAGCTTTTGACGGAAGGAGCGTGGCGGCAACGCAGTATCCATTGTCATATCGTTCATCGGGAAAATGAATTTGTGCATTGTCACAACACCTTTGAAAATTTGTTCATGGGTAGTTTCAAAATTGATTTCCGAAAAAATCTGACAGACTTCCATCGCAGGCACAAAAAAACCGACTGCCCGTTTCAGGGCAGCCGGCAGGAAATCAGTAGATTAGTCCTTGGAAGAAGCTTTCTTTGTCATCACAACGGCAGTTCCGAGGGAAGCAATTACAACAGCAGCGAGTGCAGCAGCGGAAGTGGCATCACCGGTAGGAACGGTAGTGGTATCGGTAGAAGTCTGGGTAGCAGGAGTTTCGCTGGTGGCACCGATTGTGTTGGTGGTATCGGTAGTGTATGTGTCGGTAGTAGTATCAGCAGTGTTGTTGGTATCTGTGTTGTTGGCATTAGCAGCCGTGTCATCTGTGGTGGAAGGCTCTTCTGAAGGAGCTTCTTCTTTCACTACTTCATAAGTAACAGGCCATACGAGATAAGCATCCTTGTCATCAATATCGAAAGAAGAATCGGGGTGAACCTTTGTGGTATCGAGTGTTACCTTGATGGTCAGGGGCTTGCCGACTTCAAAGTCGGATTCAGGCACAGCACAGTCTGTCTGGCTGTTGAAGGTACGCTCGAAAGCCTCTTCATAATCGCCCCAGCTGTTGGTCCAGTTGCCGTTGGTACGAACCTTGAAAGTAATGCCGTTGAAGCCTCTGGAAACCTTAATGCCGTCACCGGGATCGGTTTTTGCTTCCTGGATCATAGCCTCTGTCACGCTGTCAACGTGGATGGTACCTTCCCAGACACCATTGTTGTTGGTCATGGGAACATCGTCAATGGTAGCACCGTTTTCATCTTTGCCCCAGTTGTTGAAAGAACCTGTAATACCAACGGTTTCGCCCACGATACCATTAGCTGTTGACACAGCAGCACTTGCACTAAAAGCAGCAGTAGCAGCGATCGTTGTGATCATAGCAGCAACAAGAGCTACACCAAGAACCTTTGACTTTTTCATTGTAGTCAATCCTCCTAAAGATTTTTTAAAACTTTTGAAACTTCCTGATTGAGTTTCATTACCACCTATTATACTATGCACCGGCCAAAAAATCAAGAGAAATTAACATTTCCTAAAATCACTGTTTTTTTATAAAATGAGATTTATGAGGACTTTGTTGATTTTTCGTTGGCGTTACAATCGGGATTTGTATTGAATGTACAAAATTGTACCCTGAATATACGCTATTTTAATGAAAAAAATTTGCAACCCTTCGCTCATTTTTGGGAATTTGCATAAAATTTTAGTGATAAATACATGAAATTCTGTTGTATCAACAAAAATATGCCATCGCAGACGGGACGGTTCAGTCGAGGAGAGTGGTATTTTCCACGGTGATATTGCCGAATTTGGGGAATTGGTTGTCTTTGGTGAAGCAGTCGGTCAGCCGCATTCCGTGGGTGGTAGAGTCTGCATAATAGCCGTATTTGTTGCCGATGGAGCGGCAGTTGACCAAAACGGCACTGTTGCCCGAATCGCTGACACGGAAGCCCACCTGTGTACCGCCGGCGGTATTGTATGCTGCCACACAGCCGTTGCAGTAAAGCTGTCCGAACTTACCGCCCTCCGCAGCGGCAGCGGTGCCGGTATACAGGAAGCCGTTGTGATTGTGTCGGGAGTGGACGTTGTAGCAGTTGCAGTGGGAGCCGTAAGACGGCGTGACACCGCCCTTGCCGTTGTATTCATACAGACCGCCGATGATGGTTGTTTCGGAGCGTTCATGGTCGCTGTAGCCGTCATCGTTGTTGTCATGCGACCAGCAGTCGATGAGTGACACCGTGGTCTGCTTGGAGCGGACATCGCCCGTATTATTGGAGTGGGCATTGAAGCCGTCACCATTGGTGCCGCTGAAGCATCGGGATGCTTCACATCTCTCGAATGTCAGACCGATACAGCGGTTGTACACAAAGGCACCGTCTCCGTAAACATTGGAGGATTTGCAGTCAACGAGATGGGATTGGGAGGTGTCGGTGACGTTGCATACCATATATTTGGTTTCAATGCCGCTCATATGCAGGGAAATGCTTCTGCTGCCGCCCGAAAAGAGTGTGGTGCCGAAGCTGGCTCTCAGGGGATACTGGGCAGTGACCTCTTGGGGTCTGCTGAAATAGAGGATGGCATTGGAGGAATCATAGAACCATTTATAGGTATCGGCATTTTCGATTTCGGCGATGGCATCGGCAGCCGTCTGTGCGGTACACTTTTCCAGCTTGGTATCTTCGCAGCGGTACGTATTGCCTCTTTGCAGAGGAAGTCTGTCGGAGTCGGAGATGAAAGTGGACGCATCGGCAGCTCCGTCCTGGAAGATCCATTTGTTCTGGGGGGCAAAGGCGGCGGACACCACAGCGGAATAGACATTCGTACAGCCGCTGACAGGGGTTTCATTGTCGGTGAGCAGGCTGTCAGCCGGCCGGAAGATGACACGTCCGGTAGGACTGCCGTTGACGATGAAAACGGTTTTACTGACAGCGTTCCGCAGGTCGATGGTCTGTTCGTAGACTCCCTCGGAGAGGATAATGCATCCTGCACCGCTTTGGAGAGCCTTGTTGACAGTGGCAAAGGGGGCAGTGGCAGTACCGCTGCTGCTGTCGGAGCCGGATACTGATACAAATGCCGCAGACAGTGTGCTGTCAAAGTCCGTCCGAAGGGAAGCGATGGCAGCAGTGTTGGCAGCGGCAGCGGTTTGCAGTGTGCCAATCTCGGCAATATTCTGACTGATATTGGAGAGGATGAGGGAATCGGAAAAAGAAACAGAGGTCTGGTAGTTTTTGCGGGAGGAGAGACGGATGAATTTGGTGCCGGCGGGGGTGGTGAAGGTATAAGCGGTATTGGCAGGGCCGATGTTGGCATTGACGGCAATGACGTGTTTGTTGATATCAAAGGCGGTCAGTGCAGAAATATTGTCATGGTCGGTTTCCGCCATGTAGGTGATACGGATATTCTCATGGCAGGGGATGTAGTTGGTACGGGTACGGGATGCATCGGTTCCTTCACCGCCGCCTCTGCTGATATAGCCGTCCTCCCACTGGATGCCAAGGATATGGGACAGCTGTGCCACAGAAGTATCCAGTGCCTGTATCTGCCCCCTGACGGCCTGTCCGGCACTGGCATACACGGTGCTGTCAATTCCCAGACGAATATCGGTCAGTTCGCTGTTGCCCTCGGTGTCATTGTTGTGGGTAATAAGGTTGTCAAAACGGCTGTCGAGGGCAGCCGTCTGTGCTTGCAGGGTATCGGCCATATCATTGAGAGTTTCCTGAAGCTGAGCCTGTGTTCTGCCGGTTTCTTGGGCAAGGTTTTGTTCAAGAAGCTCTATTTGGGCAGCCGTATCGGAAACGGTGCCGTCAATGCGGGTTTCAAGCCGCTGGATTTCTTCTTTGAGCCGCAGGTTGGTTCTGGCAAAGGCATCGCAGGGAGAAGTACCGAGAGGAATGTCCTTGTGGATGGTGCCGTTTTCGTCCTGGTAATAGTTTTCAAAGTTAGATGTCATAATCGAAGATCTCCTTTAATAAGATTTTGGCGGCAAGCGTGCAGCCTTTTTCGTTAAAGTGTGCGGCATCCTCCATGATACAGGCGGGGTATTCATACCGTGCAATCAGGAGAATGTCCTCAGGGGAGGGGGTTTGTCTGAGCAGTTCCAATGCCGTGCTGGACACGATTTCATTGGAAGAGGGGGATAAGACAGGGGTTTTGAGGAGCTGTTCCACGTCAAGGAAGGATTCGCCGAATGCCTCTTTGACAGCAAAACGGTGACGGTTCTGGAGGGGAAGCTGACTGCTGTGGAAGAATCCTGCAATATAGGAGGTTTCTGCTCCGGAATCCGTGATTTGGGAGTGGATTTCTGTAACCAGTTCTTCGGGCGTGACGGCGGACGTATCCAGACAGTCCCCGATGAGGACGATGGTTTTGCCGTGAATGCAGCGGATATGCACAGCACGGGTATTGTTTGGACTGTCGGTATCCGATACAAACTCCTCCAGTTCATTGAGGGCGGGACGGTAGTCACTTTCTGCCATGACTCTCGGCACTTTGGCAGGGATGCGGTTCCGGTTGTCGATGTAATCCAGAACACCGTAAGGCTTGAAAGCAAGAAGCGGTGTATGGGGGACAATCTGGTAGCGGT
>ONUD01000214.1 GCA_900320925.1 uncultured Eubacteriales bacterium | reverse complement strand
AGTGTCGGATTTTATAACAGCCTGATAATTCAACATCAGATATAAAGGAAATTCTATCTGCTCAATGTTTTAGGTCATGGGTATAATTTTGCCGATTACCAGAGCGAGGATGTATTTGATATTGAAAAGGTGGCTCTTTACGCAGGAGATGCCAGTTATAGGAGCGAACTGGAAAGCAGATGTGAAACATATGAATTTTATTTCCTTTCGGATGGCTATCAGATAAAAGCCTATATTTCTATCCCCACTGCCGCTATCGAATCACAGGAGCCTTGCAAGTGCCTGCTTTACAACAGGGGAGGACACTGGAATTATGGTTCCTTAGAGGCGGATATCCTCGCAACGATGTGTGCTGTAACCGGTCGTGTTGTGGTGGCCTGCGAAATCAGAGGCGGCAATGGGTCGGAGGGAATGGATCAATTCGGCGGTGATGAACTGCATGATGTATACAAGCTGATAGACCTGTGCGAACATCATTTTTCATTGATTGATATGGATGATTTCTGTGCCATGGGTATCTCCAGAGGCGGCATAACAACATATATGGCAGCACGGCAGGATGAAAGAATTAAAAAAATCATTGTAGCCGGCGGCGTCAGTGATCTGTTTTCCTGCTATGAGGAGAGAGAGGATATGAGAGAAATGATCAGCAGCTGCATAGGGGGAACACCCGAAGAAAAACCGGAAGAGTATCAAAAGAGATCTGCTGTGTACTGGGCTGACGAAATCAAAATTCCTGTTCTGCTGATCCATAGCAAGGGTGACGCACAAGTGAAATATGACACCAATGCCAAAGCTTTATATGAAAAGCTGAAAGATACAACAGACTGTACGTTTATTTCTCACGATGATGATTATCATGGCCTCCATACTTCCAAAGACTCTGAGGATATCCTGGAAATTTTGAAATTCCTGGAAAGATAAAATTGTTGATTTATAGGAGATAATAGTGTATAATCAGGGAGTAATCAATTTTTGGAAAAGAGGTTTTACCAATGTACAATGATTTGATGGATACCATTGGCTTTGTCGGTCAGTATGATAAGGATGTTGCCGATGCCATGCAGGAGGAACTCAAAAGACAGCAGAGAAATATTGAACTGATTGCTTCCGAAAATATCGTTTCACCTGCGGTGATGGCGGCAATGGGTTCTGTGCTGACCAACAAGTATGCAGAGGGCTATCCCGGAAAAAGATATTACGGCGGCTGCCAGTATGTGGACGTGGTGGAGGAGATTGCCAGAAAAAGAGCCTGTGAGCTGTTCGGGGCAGAGTTTGCCAATGTACAGCCCCATTCGGGTGCTCAGGCTAATACGGCTGTGTACTTTGCCATGCTCCAGCCCGGTGACACCGTGATGGGTATGACGCTCTCCGAGGGCGGCCACCTGACACACGGCTCCCCTGTCAATCTCTCGGGCAAATATTTCAACTTTGTTTCTTACGGCGTTGACCCCGTGACACACCGCATTGACTATGACAAGGTGTATGAACTGGCCATGCAGAACAAACCGAAAATGATTGTATGCGGTGCCAGTGCCTATCCGAGAGTCATCGACTTTGCCCGTTTCAGGGAAATTGCGGATGCGTGCGGTGCTTACCTGATGGTGGATATGGCACATATTGCCGGACTGGTTGCGGCAGGTGTACACCCCAATCCCGTTCCTTATGCCCACTTCGTCACGACTACCACCCACAAAACCCTCAGAGGTCCCAGAGGCGGCATGATCCTCTGCGGTGAAGAATATGCCAAGAAAATCAACAGTGCCGTGTTCCCCGGTACACAGGGCGGTCCCCTGATGCACGTGATTGCCGCAAAGGCTGTATGTCTCGGCGAAGCACTCAAGCCGGAATTTAAAACCTACGGCGAAAATATCGTCAAAAATGCACAGGCACTGGCAGACGGTCTTCTGAAACGCGGCAACAAGCTTGTTTCGGGCGGTACCGACAATCATGTGATGCTGCTAGACCTGACACAGAGCGAGGTGACCGGCAAGGAACTGGAACACCGTCTGGATGAAGTGCAGATTACCGCCAATAAAAATACCGTGCCGAATGAACAGAGAAGCCCGTTTGTGACAAGCGGCGTGCGTATCGGTACCCCCGCCGTGACAACCAGAGGGATGGGCGTGGAGGAAATGGACAAAATCGCCGAATACATCACACTGGCACTCCATGACTTTGATACTCATAAAGAAACCATCCGTCAGGGTGTCAATGCCATCTGCGAAAAATTCCCGCTCTATCAATAAACCTTTTCAACAGTGCCGTCTGTCTTGGGACGGCACTATTGTTTTGTATGTTTGTGATAGAAAGAGAAAGAAAATCTATGCAAATTCGATAAAGATTTGTAAAATCATTGACATTTGCAGGGGATGTTATTACAATAAACAACAGGGGATAGATATTTTTTGCTTAGGAGGAGAGACTGTTTTGAAAAGACGGATGCAAAAGAGAAAATGCGGTTTTACTCTTGTTGAATTAGTGGTCGTGATTGCAATTCTGGCGATTCTGGCAGCAATTGCCATCCCTGTCGTTGTCGGTATTATCGACAACGCCAACAAAACATCGGATATGACGGACGCCAAGGAACTGGATGAGGCTTGTATGACGTATAAAACCGGCATCGTGTGGGGCGTCATCAATTCTTCTGATTTCGGTCACTCCACTCAGTCCAACCTGCCGCCTCCCAATTCTTCACTGACAACCAAAATCGCCGCTGCCAAGGCGGCCACTGTCAAGGATGCAATTCACTATTCCAACATCACCAAAATGGAAAGCAAAGTGAGCAACGGTTCGTTTGTCTATGACAGTGAGGGAAAAATCTATGCACGAATCGACAGAACGGATCTGAGTGACGTGCTGACATTGACGACAACTTTCAATGACTTGTATTATTGATGAAACAGCAGGCAGAGTAGGTGACAAACTTTGCCTGTTTTTACTTGCAGGGACGGTGAGACGGTGACAGAAAGTGAATTTCAGGAATTTATGATAACCGTGGGCTACCGCTACAGCCAAAAAGCAAAGGCGGCTTTCCACAGCTTTGACGGCTTCAGAACCATCATTTGCTTCAATGAAAAGGATCATCGGTACCATCTGACACTGAAAGCAGGTACTTCTGTTCCATCGGAACTTCAGGAACAGTTGAAACGCTACAGTACCGCTCATAAAAACAGTGTGACCTCGGCAGGATATGCCCGTCAGTGCGTGAAAATTACACTGAAAATGACCATCGACTCCGATATCGACAAAGAGGAACTCAAACAGCTTGCCCACTTTATGATACAGCTCCTCAAAGGCGGCAAACTTAAGCCATTGTGCGGTGTCTGCTCCCGTGAACGGAAAACAGGCTTGTATGTTGTCGGAACAGAATTAGTCCCCATTTGCGACAGCTGCCTTGTCCGTAAAAGACGACAGTATGAAATACGCAAAAATAAATTTATCAAGAAAAAACAAAATATGTCCTGCGGACTGCTGGGAGCGGTATTTGGAGCGGTGTTCGGGGCGTCTGTCTACATACTGCTCTACCAGTTCATGCCTACGTTCGGAACAGGAGGACTGCTGATCATTCTGCTTTCCTTCATCGGCTTTGTGGTCACGGGCAAACGGGCAACGGTACAGAGTGCCTTGCTTTGTGCGGCACTGTCGGCAGTGGTGTTCCTGTTGGCGGAGTATGCCGCCATGGTCGCCAATATGGCCGTACTCATCGAGCAGGCAGGCGGCGGCATTGCCGTATCGGAAGCAATGGAGGTCATCAATGCCAGTTTCGGAGATTTCTCCTATGTCCGTCCCGTCCTGACGGATACCGTTATCGGTTTTGTTTTGATGCTCGCCGCAGGAGCCGTTTATTTCCTCAAACGCAAGCTGACGCGTCCTCTCAAAATTTCTGATAACATTTTGTAGCTACAAATGCCGCTTTGGCGAACTTCGTCAAAGCGGCATTTTCTATTCAAATTGATCGTGCCAGTCCGGGCAAGAAATCTTGGCAATTTCTTCGATCGTATGGTGCAGTTTATTGACCATCGGTGTTGCCGCCGCACGGTAATACATTTCCTTACCGTGCCGTCTGGCAGCGATGAGTCCCGCATTTTTCAGCAAACGCAGATGGTGGGATACCGCAGGACTGGACATTTCTGTGGCAGCGGCAATGTTGATCACACACTCCTCACAATGGCACAGCAGCCAGAAAATCCGCAGTCTGCTGGGATCACCCAACTGCTTCATGGCATCGGCAACTGCCTGCACGGTATCTGCCTGCGGCATTTTTTCCATCCATTCTTTTTCATTTTGATAGTGGCTGTGCGGCAGTTCCAAGAGTCAGCCTCCTTTTCTGTAAAGCCTGATGGTTGGTGTCCGGTCGTCAAGCGGCTTGATGAGAGACAGTACCATCATGCCGTCACCGTTGTCTTCCAACTTCAGGGAAATCACTTTTCCGATTTTTTCCCATTTCTCCCCCACTCTGCGGTGCAGGACATTCTGTGCCATGCGGTAGACACCGT
>ONUD01000215.1 GCA_900320925.1 uncultured Eubacteriales bacterium | reverse complement strand
TTTTTAACGCTTCTGCTCATTGTATAAGCTCCTTTCTGTACGCCTATTACTTACCGTTTCTTCTTCTCACGATAAGCTTATTGGAACGGGTATTCTTTCTTGTCTTATAACCGAGAGCAGGCTTGCCCCAAGGGGTAACAGGACCCGGACGTCCGACAGGGGACTTGCCTTCACCGCCGCCGTGGGGGTGATCATTCGGGTTCATGACAGAACCTCTGACAGTCGGTCTCCAGCCCATATTGCGTTTACGGCCTGCCTTACCGATCTTGACATTTTCATGGTCGATATTGCCGACCTGACCGATGGTAGCCATGCAGGTTTCAGGAACATTTCTCAGCTCGCCCGAAGGAAGTCTGAGAAGGGCAAGACCATTTTCTTTTGCCATGAGCTGAGCCATGTTGCCGGCACTTCTGGCAAGCTGGGCACCCTTGCCGGGATAGAGTTCCACATTGTGTACGAAGGTACCAACGGGGATATTCACCAGCGGAAGTGCATTACCGGGTTTGATATCAGCGGAGGGGCCGGAAACGACCTTATCGCCGACTTTCAGACCAACGGGAGCGATGATATAGCTTTTCACGCCGTCCGTATACTCAATCAGAGCGATATGAGCGGAGCGGTTCGGATCATACTCCAGTGTTTTCACGGTAGCTTCCACGTCAAACTTACGGCGTTTGAAGTCGATCATTCTGTACTTGTTACGGTTGCCGCCGCCTCTGTGACGAACGGTAATTCTGCCGTAGCTGTTACGGCCGGACTTTTTATTCAGCGGAGCAAGCAGGCTTTTTTCAGGCTCCACCTTGGAAAGAACCGAATAGTCAGTCACCGACATATTACGTCTTGCCGGGCTGGTCGGTTTGTAGTTCTTGATTGCCATTTCTTTCACTCTCCTCATGATGGCTTTGCGGAGAACGGCACATTCTCCATTCATTCTGCCTTTTAAAGGGCTTACATCATGCCTTCAAAGAATTCGATTGTTTTGCTGTCCTCGGTAAGTGTCACATAAGCCTTTTTCCATGAAGGGGTATAGCCTTCATTTCTGCCCTGACGACGCAGGCGGCCTCTTACGCTGACGGTATTCACCTTGGCAACTTTCACACCGAAGATTTCCTCAACTGCCTGGGCAATCTGGATCTTGGTGGCTTTCTTATCCACTTTGAAGGTATACTTTTTGTTAGCAACAACGCCTGTCATACTTTTTTCGGTGATCACAGGCTTGATAATGATGTCACGTGCTGTCATTATGCATATACCTCCTCGATTTTGCCGATAGCATCCTTCACGATAACAACCTTGTCAGCGTTCACGATGTCATACACATTGATGGTATTTACCTGAGCGGTTTTTACACCGGGGATATTTCTTGCAGAGCTGATCACTTTCTGATCCATTGCGGGGAGAATGATCAGTGCTTTCTTTTCCGCACCGATAGCTTTGAGCATATTGGCAACGGTCTTGGTCTTGTACTCGTCCATGGCAATGCTGTCAAGCACCACGATCTGACCGTCACTCAGCTTGCCGGAGAAAGCGGACTTCATTGCCAGCTTTTTCACTTTCTTGTTAACGGTAAAGCGGTAGCTTCTGGGCTTCGGAGCAAACACAACGCCGCCGTGTGTCCACTGGGGAGCACGGGTAGAGCCTTGTCTTGCATGACCGGTACCCTTTTGTTTCCAGGGCTTTCTGCCGCCGCCGGAAACTTCTGCACGAGTCAGTGCAGACTGTGTACCCTGACGGTTGTTAGCGAGATAGTTCACTACCATCTGGTGTACAGCAACCGTATTGGGTTCAATGCCGAACACGGCATCGGAAAGTTCCACACTGCCGACCTTCTGACCGGCCATATCGAGAACATCTATATTAGCCATTGAAAATTCCTCCTTCCTTATGCCTTCACGCTGTCACGGAGAACAACGATGCCGCCGTTAGGACCGGGGATTGCACCCTTGATGGCGATGAGGTTGTTTTCCGCATCGACCTTGACGACAGTCAGGTTCTGAACGGTCACTCTTTCGGCACCGAGATGACCTGCCATTTTCTTGCCCTTCCAGACTCTTGACGGAGTGGAGCAGGCACCCATGGAACCGCCGTGGCGTGCAACAGGACCCGAACCGTGGGTTTCCTTAAGGCGGTGGAAGTTCCAACGCTTGATGACGCCGGCATATCCCTTACCTTTGCTTTTGCCTGTGACATCAATTTTGTCACCCTCGGCAAAAGTATCGGCTTTGATAATATCGCCGACCTTGTAGGAAGCGAGATTGTCCAATCTGAATTCACGAAGTGTGCTTTTCGGAGCAACGTCAGCCTTTTTGAAATGGCCGAGCAGGGGTTTGGTGATATTCACAGGATCATTTTTAAATTTCTCACTGCGGACTCTTTTGCCCTTGCCTGTTCCGTTCTGAACCTTGAGCTTGATGTCGCCGTAGCCCATCTGCACTGCTTCATAGCCGTCATTTTCCACTGTTTTGATCTGAGCGACCACACACGGGCCTGCTTCCACCACAGTGACAGGGAGAACGTTTCCCTTTGCATCGAAGATCTGTGTCATACCGATCTTTTTGCCGATGATTGCCTTTTGCATGATGATTTCCTCCTTGATAGGTTATTGGTTGGCATTTCACCAACATGACCCCGACTGCATGTAGGTTCAAATCAGAGTTTGATCTCGATTTCAACACCTGCAGGGAGTTCGAGTCCTGTCAGCGCTTCCACGGTTTTGTTGGAAGGTCTGAGGATGTCGATCAATCTTTTGTGCGTTCTGGTTTCAAACTGTTCACGGCTGTCCTTATACTTATGAACAGCACGAAGGATAGTCACAACCTGCTTTTCGGTCGGGAGCGGCACGGGACCGGACACCCTTGCACCTGTACGTTTTGCAGTTGCAACGATCTTTTCAGCCGACTGATCCACGAGCTGATGATCGTAACCTTTGATTCTTATCCTTATTTTTTCCTTGACTGCCACTGTCATCGCCTCCTTAAAGTAGTTGGCGGGCGTTTTCTCTTTATTTCCTCACACCCGTCCGGGTGTTTCACGCAACTCCATTGAAAAACCGAATCGGCACAAGCCGACCCGGGTGAGGTATTCGAGAAAATCAGAGCATTGCAGGCACACCTGACAAAAGGCAACTCTTTTGTCCTATTTTGCCATGCTCACTTCAATATTTCTTTCGCCCGGTTTAAAATCGGACATACTCCACGGAAAAACCGGCCACACAGGCCGCAACCTCCCGCTTCACAGCATATCTGTCGCAGTCACGCTTCATTATAATACCATATGCCTCCAAAAATTGCAAGTCTTTCGGCAAATTTTTCTTGTTTATTTTAAGAAAATTTTGCTCATCATTTTTGTGCAGACTGCTACAAATTTTCCACACTTTATACACACTTCCCTCCCCTCTTCAATGCACAATGCCTAAGGGAGTGTGGAGAGTGGAGAGTGAAGAGTGGAGCCGTTTCGCCGCAAAAAAATGCACAACACACTTGGTGTATTGTGCATTGTCTGTTATTCTGTTCGCAGAGCGGTAACGGGGTCTTTTTTGGCAGCCTTTTTGGAGGGAATCAGACCGCCTATCAGCGTGAGTACGACACTCAGAATGACCAGAATGACACCGCCCTCCCATGGAAGCACCGCATTGACATCATTACTTTCCACGATGGCATGGACAATGGCATTGATAGGCAGCAACAGAAGCAGGGAAATACCAATACCAATGATACCCGAAAACAGACCAATGATAAATGTTTCCGCATTGAATACCTGAGAGATATTT
>ONUD01000216.1 GCA_900320925.1 uncultured Eubacteriales bacterium | reverse complement strand
TTGCAATGTCAGACATCGGGCAAACATATCCATATTACGGATTGATGATTCAAGCTGTGTCCTACAATGTCGTATGATAAACGTCCTTCATGACACTCTGCCCGAGGAAAATTTGTGCGGTACGCTTGAAATCGTCCACGGTATCACTCACGTAATAAATGCATCTGCCGGGGGAGCTGTCCTTTCGCAGGAGATTTTGCTGTCGGAGAACCTCCGCCGCATACAAGGCAGTTTCCCTGCCCGAGTCGATGAGTGTCACCTCACTGCCCAGATAGTTCCGTATGGCCTTGGCGATGATAGGAAAGTGCGTACAGCCGAGGATGAGTGTATCAATGCGTTGGTCTTTCAGGACACGCAGGTACCGTTCCACTACCAACTGCACGATGGGATCCTCCTCTGCAATAAAGCTGTTTTCCACCAGCGATACAAACAGCGGGCAATCCTGCTGAAACACTTTGAGGTGCTTGTTTTTGGCAAGGATGGCTTTCTGATAAGAACAACTGTTGACGGTGGCGGAGGTGCCGATGACACCGATCGTGCCATTGCGGGTGGCATTGACCGCTGCTTGTGCAGTCGGCTCCACCACGCCCGTGAAGGGGACAGGCAGGGTATTTTTCAGGTCGGTGGCAACCGAACTGACCGTTCCGCAGGCGGCAATAATCATTTTCACCCCTTTGGACAGCAGGAAGGTGGCATCCTGTTCGGCATAACGGACAATGGTGCGTTTGCTTCTGCTGCCGTAGGGGACACGGGCGGTATCGCCGAAATACACGATATTTTCATTAGGCAGGACTTTTACCAGTTCTTTGACGGCAGTCAGTCCGCCAAGTCCGGAATCGAAAATTCCGATGGCACTGTCAGACATGGTGATTACGACCTTTCAAAGGCAAGATGTATCAGTTTTTCGACCAGTTCCGTTCCATCCACGTTGGAAGCCGCCATGAGTTTGGGATACATACTGATAGAGGTGAAGCCGGGAAGGGTATTGATTTCATTGAGCAGCACCCTGCCCTCTGCGGTGACAAAGAAATCCACCCGGGACAGTCCCGTGCAGCCGATGGCACGGTATGCTCTGACGGCATTGTCACGGACTTTGCTCATGGCTTCCTCGCTGATTCTGGCGGGAATGAAAAGCTGGGAAGCGGCATTGTTGTATTTGGCGTCATAGTCATAAAATTCTCCTGCGGGGGCAATTTCTCCCGCAATGGAGGCAACCGGCTCTTCATTGCCCAGCACGGCACATTCCACTTCTTTGCCGACGATGGTTTCCTCAAACAGAAGACGGTCATCCTCTTTGGCAGCAATGGCAATGGCACTGCGAAGCTGTTCACGGTCACAGGCCTTGCTGACACCCACGGAAGAGCCTGCATTGGATGGCTTGACAAAGATCGGATATGGCACAGCCGCTTCAATTTTGGCAATGCAGCCGTCAGGATCCCTGCGGTAGTCGGAAACATAGCACCAGGTAAAGGCAGCCTGGTCAATCCCCAGACTGGCAAGGATGGTGTTGGTCATGACTTTATCCATGCAGTTGGCAGAGGCAAGCACGTTGCAGCCGACATAAGGAATGCCTGACAGCTCAAACAATCCCTGTATAGTGCCATCCTCTCCGTTTTTGCCGTGCAGGACGGGGAAGATGACATCTAACTTGATGATACGGCAGCTTCCTTCGGTAATAACCGTCAGTCCGGCGATGGAAGCATCGGGGGAGAGGAAGGCAACCTTATTATTGTTATCTTGTTCCCATGAACCGTTTTTGATGGCGTCGGTGCTGCCCGTATACAGTAGCCATCTTCCGTCACGGGTAATGCCTACGGTAATGACCTCATATTTGTCCTTTGGTATCTGTTCAATCACGTATGATGCGGAGATTCTTGAAATTTCATGCTCGGAGGACTTTCCGCCGAACACCGCCGCAATGCGTTTTTTCTCCATATAAAATACCCTCCTTAATGATTCGCAATTTTTATCATATCACAGATTTCGTGTTCATGCAATTCTATTTTTCTTGAGAACTTGGCAGGGGGCTGGAAAATGTTTTGTGCAAAGTGCTGAAATTGAACGTGAATTTATGTAAAATACGAAAAACACTTGATTTTTGTAACCGATGATGGTATTATCAGGAAGGATTTGTTACAAGTTTGCAATCATTTTTCGAGATAGTTAAAAAATTGTAAATAACTCGAAACGGAAGGAGTTTTTATCTCAATGAAAATTGTTAAGAAAAGCATGGTGATTGTCCTGAGTGCGGCCATTGCCCTGCTGACCATGATAACCGGAGCGACACCGGCTCTGGCAGAGGGCAGTTCCAATATCGGACTGACAGCACACTGCTTTACGGCATACAGGGAAAACTGGAGCTATGTATGGGGGGCAGCCTCCTAT
>ONUD01000217.1 GCA_900320925.1 uncultured Eubacteriales bacterium | reverse complement strand
TCTGTCCCTGCTGACCTTGGCAAGAATGGAAGCCGCTGCAATACTGTGGGAAAGGGCATCTCCCTTGACAACGGCAGTGCAGGGAATCGACAAATCAGGAGTTCTGTTGCCGTCAATGAGGGCAAAGTCTGCCGCTATATGCAGTCCCTCCACGGCTCGTTTCATGGCCAGCATGGCAGCTTGCAGAATATTGATTTTCTCAATTTCCTCCACGCTCGCCCATGCAATACTGTAAGCCAGTGCTTGTTCCCGAATGGTATCAAACAGTATTTCCCGTTTCTTTTCCGTCAGCTTTTTGGAGTCATTGACCCCCTCTATCATTACCCCTTCCGGAAATATCACGGCTGCCGCACATACAGGCCCTGCCAAAGGTCCCCTGCCGGCTTCATCGACACCGCAAATATGGCGGTACCCCTGAGCGGCATACTCCTTTTCATAGGCAAGCATATCAAATTCTGACATTTTGGTGTTCCTCCGCTTTGTCCAGTGTAATTTTGCCCAGTGTGGCACTGCGAAATTCGTCCAATACAGTGGCCGCTGCCCGTTCGGTATCAATTTCACCGCCCGATATCAGCATACCCCGTTTTCTGCCGATGAGTTCCAGAATGGCATAGCCCTGCAAATCCGCAATGGCACTGCTGTCCAGCTTGTAACGGCTGCACAGCGGCACAGCGGCATTGTCCCGCAGATATTCCAGCAGTCTGCCTGCCAGATGTTCCGTATCAAGAATATCATCCTTGACAGAGCCGATGTATGCCAGCTTTTCTCCCACGGACGGGTCATCAAACTTTGGCCATAAAACCCCCGGTGTATCCAGCAGTTCAAAGCCCTTGCCGATGGTAAACCATTGATTGCCCCTGGTGACACCGGGCTTATCGGCTACTTTGGCACGGCTTTGCTTTGCCATTCGGTTGATAAAGGAAGACTTGCCGACATTGGGGATTCCCACCACCATCACCTTAATGGTTCTGCCCGTCATGCCCTTGGCTTCCCATGCCCTGATTCTGTCGGACAGCAGGCTTTTCACCGCAGGAATAAAAGCATTCAAGCCCTTGCCTGTTTTGCAGTCAAGGGCAATGGCAGTGATATGGTTTGCTTTCAGGACACTCAGCCAACGCTTGGTTTCATTTGAATCTGCCATATCACACTTGTTCAGTACAACGATGCGGGGCTTGTTATTGATAATGCTGTTCAGGTCGGGGTTGCAGCTGGCATACGGCACTCTGGCATCCAGCAGGACTGCCACGGCATCTATGAGCTTCAACTGGGATTCTATTTTCCGTCTGGTTTTGGTCATATGACCCGGAAACCATTGTATTGATTTGAGTTCTTCCATGGATGTTCCCCGCTTATGTCATGTTGTAATACACGGTTCCGAAGCTGTCAAACGGCATGATACGCCATTGTGCCTTGCCGATGATATTGTTCAGCGGAATCAGTCCGATTTCATTGCTGCGGCTGTCAAGAGAGCCTTCACGATTATCTCCCATCACAAACACATACCCTTTCGGAATCACATTGCCGTACTCCTCCAGTGACAGCGGGTCAGAAAGCGGTCTGGTCACGCCTTTGATATAGGGTTCATGCTGCAAAACACCGTCCACGGCCACATCCCCGTTTTCATAGTTAATTTCCAGTCTTTGTCCTTCCACCGCAATCACTCTTTTAATAATCGGCTGGTCATAACTGCTGCCGTGGCTGATAACGACAATATCCCCATTCTGGGGCGTATACATGAAGTTCGTCACCAGCAATCTGTCCGCATCCTGCAAGGTATCCGTCATGGACTTGCCGCTGACCGTCACCTGCCTGACACCGAACGTCAGTATCAGCAGCACAATGGCCAATGCCCAGAACAAGGCACCTGACCATTCAAAGACTAATTCCGATACGGTCAATACTTCTTCTGTTTCTTCTGTTAGGATTTTTTCTTCTTCTGCCATGATGTTCCTCTCCTTATGATAATGTCCCGAATGTGTTAAGCGGATACAGCCTGAAAAAAGCTTTTCCAATGATATTGTTCACAGGAACGATGTTCACCTGTACAGAGCGGCTATCGGTAGAGTGTTCCCGATTGTCGCCCATCACATATACATATCCCTCCGGTATCACCATATCCGTATCGCCTGTAAAGTCATGCGGCATGATGGTCTTTCCTTTGATGTAATCTTCTTCCAGCAGCATTCCGTCTACAAACACTTCTCCCGATGCATAATCCACTGTAAGACGCTGCCCCTCCACAGCAATGACACGCTTGATAATCATGTCCTGCAAGATTGCCCCATGGGTGATGATGACAATATCTCCCTGACGGGGGGTATACTGGAAGCACCATGTCAGCAGGCGATCTTGGTGCTGCAAGGTGTCATTCATCGAACTGCCGTTCACATTCACCTGACGAACAAAAAATGTCAGTACCAGCAGCATGATAATCAATACCCTGAGAAGCGTCCCCAGCATTTCATAGACCAACTGTAAAAATTCTTTCATTGCTGCACCATCCTACAGATTCTTTAACTCCTGCACCGACTGCCCGAGCAGTTGAAACGGATAGGCCACACACACTGCTGCTCCTGCAATTTCCCCGACTGCCACAAGCTCCCTGACACGGAAGGTTTCCCCGTCCGTCAAGCCGCTTTTCAGCAGTACACAGCCTTTTGGAATCTTGCCGTCCTTGACGATATGTGACAATTCTTCCACAGAAAAATAGCGTTTATTCTGATAGATAATACAGTCGGCGGTACCTGCTTTCCCGATACCCAGAGAGATTGTTTCCCCTTCACAGGCCACTACCTCTCCTATCCAATTGGAAGCTCCCCGTCCTGTCGCCACCATATCCCCCGTTTTCAGGGAATCGTCCTGCGGCAGTACAATGACGCTTGCATAACAAAGTCCACTGTTCGTCTGTACAGGAAAGGACACCACACGAAACACCGACGTGAACAGAAAGACAAACACGAATAATATCCATATTACCGTGTACAGCCATAAAAAAGAGTTTCTGAGCAGGGTACGGCGATCCCTTTCCTCATTTTTTTCCCTGTACTTGTTCACGTTATCATTCCTTTCCGTTGTCGGACAGTCTTTTTCATAGCAAAAAAGGGACAGAATCCAATCTTGTCCCCTTTTGTTTTTCCGCGATTATCTGATTTGTTCCTTGACCTTTGCAGCCTTGCCGACTCTGTCACGCAGATAATACAGCTTGCTTCTGCGGACACGACCCTTTCTGACCACCTGAACGGATTTGACATTCGGTGAATGAACCGGGAATACCCTCTCCACACCGACACCGTATGATACACGGCGTACCGTAAAGGTTGCTGCCACACCGCTGCCTCTCTTGGCAATGACGGTACCTTCAAACATCTGGACTCTTTCCTTGTCGCCCTCACGGATGTTGACACCGATTCTGACGGTATCACCAATCTCAAACTTCGGAAGCTGATCCTGAGCTTTCAGAGAGCTTTCTGCAATTTTCTTCAGTGCATCCATTTTTATGCTCCTCCTGTTATTTCAGACATTCTTGCCTGCGTACCCGCAGACAGAGGACTGCCCGTTTCAAAGTACGGCTTTCTGCCGCGCTTTGAACCCCATCACAAGTGACGGTTTCAAAGACTTTACTATTATACCATACCCATTTCCATTTTGCAAGTACTTTTTTCTCACTGTTATTTTTGTAAAAATTACAAAAAATCTCTTTACAAATCCTCAAAAATATGTTATATATAAAAATAATACGGATTGTTCCGAATCAAATCAGTCAATAATTGGAGGATACGAAAATGAAAAAGTTTGTCTGTTCTGTTTGCGGCTATGTCTACGAGGGTGCAGAGGCTCCCGAACAGTGTCCCATCTGCAAGGCTCCCAAAGAAAAATTCAGTGAAGTGAAGTCTGACATGGCTTTTGCCACTGTCCATCAGGTGGGCGTTGCCAAAGAAGCCGCCAAAAGCGTTGACCCTGCGTACTACGAGGAACTTCATGCAGACTTAGTGGCTAATTTCAACGGCGAATGCAGTGAGGTTGGTATGTACCTTGCCATGGCAAGACAGGCTGACCGTGAGGGTTATCCTGAAATTGCCGCCGCTTTCACCAAGTACGCCTTTGAGGAAGCAGAACACGCTGCCAAGTTTGCAGAGCTTCTGGGCGAAGTGCTGACTGACAGCACCAAAAAGAACCTGCAAATGCGTGTCGATGCCGAAGCAGGTGCCTGTGAGGGCAAGTTTGCCATCGCCAAGAAAGCCAAAGCACATGACCTTGATGCCATCCACGATACCGTTCACGAAATGGCAAAAGACGAAGCCCGTCACGGTGCAGGCTTTGCCGGACTGCTCAAAAGATATTTTGGAGAATAACCAATGGATGTCGGCTGTTTTCGGACAGCCGACATTTTTTATTGCCAAAAAACGAAAAGTGTGTTAGAATAGAGAAAGTAATGATTGGAGGAATGTTTATGCTGACAGATATTGAAATTGCACAGCAGGCTTGCCCGAAACCTATCAGGGAGGTCGCTGAAACGCTCGGCATTGCCGAAGACTATCTGGAATACTATGGAAAGTACAAAGCCAAAATTGCCGAAGCCCTAATACAGGACACTGCCCAAAAACAGGACGGCAAACTGATTCTGGTCACCGCTATCAATCCCACCCCCGCAGGCGAAGGAAAAACAACCACCTCGGTAGGATTAGGCGATGCCCTCTCCCTTATCGGCAAAAAAACCGTCATTGCCCTGCGGGAACCGTCACTGGGGCCTGTATTCGGCATTAAGGGCGGTGCGGCAGGCGGCGGCTATGCACAGGTGATTCCCATGGAGGACATCAATCTCCATTTCACGGGCGATATGCACGCTATCACCTCTGCCAATAATCTGCTTTGTGCCATGCTCGACAACCATATCCAACAGGGTAATTCCCTGCACATTGATGCCAGACGCATTCTCATCAAACGCTGTCTGGATATGAATGACCGTGAACTGCGGAATATCGTGGCAGGCTTGGGCGGCAAGGTCAACGGTGTTCCCCGTGAGGACGGCTTTATTATCACCGTTGCCAGCGAAGTCATGGCAATTTTGTGTCTGTCCTCCGACATTGATGACCTGAAAGAGCGTCTGGGAAAGATACTGGTAGCCTATACGTTTGAAGGTACACCTGTCTATGCCAGAGACCTCAAAGCCAACGGTGCCATGGCGGCACTGCTCAAGGATGCCATCAAACCGAACCTCGTACAGACACTGGAGGGTACTCCTGCTTTCATGCACGGCGGGCCGTTTGCCAATATCGCCCACGGATGCAACTCCGTTCGTGCAACAAAGCTGGCTTTGAAGCTGGCTGACTACTGTGTAACAGAAGCAGGCTTCGGTTCAGACCTGGGGGCAGAGAAATTCTTTGATATCAAGTGCCGTAAAGCAGGCTTACAGCCGTCAGCCGTTGTCATTGTTGCCACAGTAAGGGCTTTGAAGTATAACGGCGGTGTCCCCAAAACGGAGCTTGGCAGTGAAAACTTAACGGCTCTGGAAAAAGGCATTGTCAATCTCGGTGTCCATATCGGCAATATGCATCGTTTCGGTGTCCCTGTTGTAGTGGCAATCAACCGCTTCGGCTCGGACAGTGAGGAAGAACTGGCATTTGTAGAAAATTACTGTCGGGAACTTGGGGCAGACTTTGCCCTGTCGGAGGTCTTTGCCAAAGGCGGCAAAGGCGGTATTGCCCTTGCTGAAAAGGTCGTGCAGGCAGTAGAAAAGCCCTCCTGCTTTCAAACACTCTACCCTGATGAAATGCCCCTGAAAGAAAAAATCCAGACCGTTGCCCAAAACATCTATGGTGCAGACGGTGTAATCTATACGGCTCAGGCACAAAAGGCTCTTGCTGAAATCGAAAAGCTGGATACGGCAAACTTGCCCGTGTGCGTGGCAAAAACACAGTACTCCCTGTCAGACAACCCTGCTTTGCTGGGCAGACCGGAACACTTCTCAATTACGGTGCGTGATGTCAGACTGTCCAACGGTGCAGGATTTGTCGTGGTCTATACGGGAGATATTATGACCATGCCCGGACTGCCGAAAGTGCCTGCCGCCGAAAAGATTGACGTGGATTCCAACGGAAAGATTACGGGATTGTTCTGATGGAAAAGCAAATATTTATCAGCCATTCCCCCGCTGAAACGGAAGCTATTGCACAGCGTCTGGCACAAACGCTGAAAGGAACAGAAATCCTTGCTCTGTTCGGCGGTCTGGGAGCAGGCAAAACCGCTTTTACAAGAGGACTGGCAAAAGGCCTGGGCATTGAGGACGGGGTATCCAGCCCGACCTTTGCCCTCGTGCATGAATACGAGGGAACGTACCCTGTGTACCACTTTGATATGTATCGAATCAGCACGTTTGACGATTTATATTCAACAGGCTTTTTCGACTACATGGACACGGGTATTCTGGTCATCGAGTGGAGCGAAAATATTGAAAATGCCCTGCCCGAACACTGTATCAGGATTCAAATTCGGCACTTGTCCGAAAAGGAACGTGAAATCACCATAGAGGGGGCGGAAACCATATGAAAATACTGGCAATCGACACCAGTGCTTCTCCTGTGTCGGCGGCTTTGACAGAGAACGGACGGCTTTTAGGGGAATACTACCTGCATATCAAAATGACGCACAGTCAGACACTCATGCCGATGGTGGAGTCGCTTCTTCAAACAACAGGAACTGCTTTGCAGGACATTGACCTTTTTGCTGTCAATGCGGGGCCGGGGTCGTTTACGGGAGTGCGTATTGGAGTAGCTTCCGTCAAGGGCATGACCATGCCCCTTGATAAGCCTTGTGCGGCTGTTTCCACCCTTGAAGCCATGGCATACGGACTGCCCTATCAGGAAGGCATTGTCTGTGCCATGATGGATGCCCGCTGTTCACAGGTATACAATGCCCTGTTTCGCCTGCACGACGGGACACCTGAACGCCTGACACCTGACAGGGCATTGCCAATAGAAGAACTGTTGGAAGAACTGAAAGCCTTTCAGGAAACGGTATATTTAGTGGGAGATGGTGCAGAACTGACGGAAGCAAAAGGCAATCTCCTGCTCGTACCCGAAAACATCCGTTTCCAGCACGCTTACGGTACGGCAAAGGCGGCACAGTACCTTGCCGAACAAAACCGTCTGTGTACCTCCGACCAGCTTATGCCACTCTACCTGCGGCTTCCTCAGGCAGAGCGGGAACGCTTACAAAAACAACAAAAGGGGATCTGAACAATGAAACTTGCACTTGCGGCGGATCATGGTGCTTTTGAACTGAAAGAGAGCATCAAACAACATCTGGAAGAAAAAAGCTTGGAATACCATGATTTCGGATGCTACTCCAAAGAATCGGTGGATTATCCCCGATATGCCTACTATGCCGCTTCGGCGGTTGCCAAAGGGGAATATGATTTCGGCATTATCTGCTGTACGACAGGTTTGGGCGTGTCAATGGCGGCCAACAAGGTCAAAGGAGTGCGTGCAGCGGTATGTACCAATGAAATGCTCGCCGAAATGACCCGCCGGCACAATAATGCCAACGTCATCTGCTTAGGGCAGAATGTCGTCACTCCCGCACTTGCCAACACCATGATTGACATCTTCCTCTCTACCGAATTTGAGGGCGGCCGCCATGAACGCAGGGTGAAGCTCTTGACGGACATTGAAAACGGTCTATCATTATAAATAAGGGGCTTTCCGACATGACATCGGAAAGCCCTTTTTTACTTAGCAGCCGCAGCCGCCGCAGTTGTTGTCACAGCCGCAGCCGTTGTTGCAGCCACAGCCATTGCTGCCGCCGCAGCCACAGCAGCAGAGGATGATGATGAGCAGGATGATCCAGCCACAGCCGCCGTTACCGCCAAAGAAACCATTGTTACACATGAGAAATTTCCTCCTTTGTTTGTTTATACTACATCATACTCACGCCGAGGAATTTGGTGACAGCATTTTGGCGGCTCTGTTCAATCTTTTTCAAACCTATCCTGATGGATTGTTGAAATAATCATTGTGTTTGCGGACGGATTTGTGGTATAATAAATATTATTTTAACAAAGGATGATGAAAATTGCTCAAGCTTGAAAACATTTCGTGGAGTACACCTGACGGCACGGCGGTACTGAAAGATTTGAACCTTTCCGTTCCCGAAGGGAAGTTAGTGGTACTGACAGGTCCCAACGGCGGCGGCAAAACCACCCTTGCCAAAATCATTGCAGGCATCTATCAGCCAATCGGCGGTAAAATCTACCTTGATGGAAAAGACATTACTGCCGTTGACATGACAGAACGTGCCAAAATGGGGATCAGTTTTGCTTTCCAACAGCCTGTACGCTTCAAGGGAATCACCGTGCAAAAATTATTGGAGCTTGCCGCCGGCAAACCGCTGGAAAGGGATTTTTTGTGCGATATACTCAGCAAAGTCGGACTTTGTGCAGGAGAGTATGTGAACCGTGAAGTCAATGCCACACTTTCCGGCGGTGAAATCAAACGCATCGAAATCGCCACCGTTCTGGCAAGACATTCCCGACTGACCGTATTTGATGAACCGGAGGCAGGCATTGATTTATGGAGCTTTGCCAGTCTGATACACACCTTTGAAGAAATCCGCAAAAATCTCAAAGGTACACTGGTCATCATCTCCCATCAGGAACGTATTTTGCGGATTGCCGATGAGATTGCCATTGTTGCCGATGGGCATATCAAAGCGTCAGGTTCGGCAGAAGAAATGATGAAAAATCTTGCCGAAAACAAGGCCATTCTTGGCAGATGTTCAAAACAGGAGGCGTTATTCTGATGAAAGAAATTACCAAAGACCTTTTGAGAGAAATTTCCGAATGGAACGGAGAATTCAAAGGGGCTTATAATATTCGTGAGGACGGAGCGTGCGTGGGACGTGTTTCCAGCAAAAATATCCGTATTGAATCCAAAAAAGACCAGCCCGGGCTGGAAATTTTCATTGCTGCCAATACCAAGGAGGAAACCGTATCCATTCCTGCCTGTGTAACACATGGCGATGTGGATGATTTGGTATACAATGATTTTTATGTCGGAGAAAATGCCGATGTAACCATTGTGGCAGGGTGCGGTATTCATACCGAAACGGGAGAGCCTGCCCGTCACAACGGTATCCACCGCTTTATGCTCGCCAAAAACGCTAAAGTCAAGTACCTTGAAAAGCATATTGGTACAGGTCACGGCACGGGTCTGCGTTCTATTGACCCTGTAACGGAAGCCGAACTGGAAGAAAATGCCGTGCTGGAAATGGACACTGCCCAGATTGGGGGTGTCGACAGAACGCTGCGTACCACCTCTGCCAAGCTGGGAGCAGGTGCGAAACTGCTCATACGGGAGAGAATCCTGACAGAAAAGGAACAAACCGCCAAAACAGAATTTCATGTAGAGCTGAACGGCAAGGATTCCGGCGTTGACCTGATTTCCCGCTCCGTGGCAAGGGACAACTCCCATCAGGGCTACCATTCCGTCATTGTCGGCAACGCCCCCTGCACGGGACATTCGGAATGTGATGCCATCATCTCCGAAAACGGCAAGGTGGACGCTGCTCCCGAACTGCACGCAAGAGATAATGATGCGGCGCTCATTCATGAAGCAGCCATCGGAAAAATTGCAGGAGAACAGATTCTCAAGCTGCGTACTCTCGGCATGACCGAAGAGGAAGCCGAAGCAACCATTATTGACGGCTTTCTGAGCTAAAAAGGGGGAAGGGCATATGAAAAAGCTGTTTTGTGTCATAGCGGCAGTCTGTCTGCTGTGGATGTGTTCCGCTATGAGTGTGCAAGCTGTGGATGTGAAATATTTATCGGTATTCGGGGATTCCATTCCCGACGGCTATGGTCTTGCTGACCAAAAAGACAACTTTGTCAACCTGCTGGCGGAAGATTACGGCGTGGAAGTACAGAATTTTTCTGTATCGGGTACCACCAGCTCCCAGATTCTTTCCCAAATCAAAAACGCTCCCCCATCTATTCTTCGGCAATCCGATACCATCATCATCTCCGCAGGCGGCAATGATATGCTCCATGCCTACTGTCAGAAAATGCTGGAAACTGCCTACCGCCACCAAGAGGAACTGGCAAGTGCCAATCTACCGCTTGACAGCAGCAATGCTATCCAACTGCTGAGCCAATTATCGGAATTGTCAGGCAATGCTCCGGCGGACACGATATTTGCCGAAGCCGTCAGCGAGGAAGCTAAAGCACAATATGACCGTGCCGTGGAGGAGTTTGACCAAAACATCCGTTCTATGGCAGACTATATCCGCAGTATCAATGCTCAGGCGGATATTTACTTTCTAACACTGTATAATCCTATCAGCGTTTTTTCGACAGGCAATGATTTTTTCCACCATCTTGACGGCAGTATTGCCGCTATGCAGCAGTCTGTCAAGTCGCTTGCAGAAGGTGATGACAGGATTCATGTCGTTGATGCACTGGACTATTTCAGTGAACATTATGCCGATTGGACACGTATCTACCAATTCGATATCCACCCCAATGAAGAGGGACACCGACAGCTTTTCCTGCTTTCCAAAGATGTCATTAGTGCCGTTCCGGAACACGCCGAGGAATCTTCCGAAGAAGAAAGCTCTTCCATAGAAGAATCCTCCAAAGAGAAAAGTACCGTTGTGCAGGAATCCTCTGTAACAAGCGTTTCTGAAATGGAAGCAAGCTATCACTATGACCCTGTCCCCTATGAACCCGACAACAGCTACATCACTTGGATTATGGTCGGAGGCGGCATCCTTTTAGCCGTCATTTTAGCCGTGATCATCATCGTTGTCAAAAACTTCTGATGATATTTTGATTTTTTCATACAAATACTACTGAACAGGTGGTTTTGTATGAAAAAATTTTTTGCGTGCAATCTGGCTCTGTTCAGTATCGGGGGCATCCTTTACGGCATGGTGGAAGTGCTTTGGCGGAGCTATACGCACTGGTCAATGCTCCTGACAGGGGGAACGTGCTTCACGGTACTGTACCGTCTTTTTCAGAAAATGCGGTTCTGCTCCCTGTGGTACAAGTGCCTGACAGGCAGCATGGTCATTACTGCCATTGAACTGATGGCAGGGTACCTGTTCAATATCCGCATGAAACTGCAAGTATGGGACTACTCCCGTCAGCCCCTGAACTTCTGCGGACAGGTCTGCCCGCTGTACAGCTTTTTCTGGGGCATCCTGACACTTCCTATCCTCGGTCTGTGCCGATGGCTTGACCGAAAATTCAAGCTGTAATTTTTTTCACGGAAATCAATTTTGAAACTACCCATGAGCAAATTTTCAAAGGTGTTGCGAAAATGCACCAATATATCCTCCCGATGAAAGACATTGCAAAGGGAAACTGCGTTGCCGCCACGCTCCCTCCGTCAAAAGCTGGACAACTTCCT
>ONUD01000219.1 GCA_900320925.1 uncultured Eubacteriales bacterium | reverse complement strand
GTTGCAAAGTCGGTGACATAAGCCGATACTTTCTTGTCCTTGATAGCGGCAAGCACATCGGCAGAAACGGCCAGATCGGCTCTTGAGAAGTTGAGGATACGAACGCCGTCCTTCATTTTGGCAATGTTGTTTGCATTGATGACGCCTTTGGTATCGGGGGTCAGCGGCACATGAACGGTAATATAGTCACTGGCGGCGAATACTTCATCCAGTGTATTGACGTGCTTCACCTTTCTGGAGATAAGCAGGGCATGGTCAACCGACAGGAACGGGTCATAGCCGACCACATCCATGCCCAGTGCCACGGCGGCGTTGGCTACCAGGATACCGATAGCACCCAAACCAATGACACCCAGTGTTTTGCCCATAATTTCAGGGCCGACAAACTGGCTCTTGCCCTTTTCGACCATTTTACCGACAGCATCACCGTTGCCCTTGAGGGTTTTTGCCCACTCGATACCGTCCACGACCTTTCTGGAGCTGAGGAGCAAGCCTGTTACGACCAACTCTTTGACGGCGTTGGCATTGGCACCGGGGGTATTGAATACGACGAT
Organism: uncultured Eubacteriales bacterium; assembly: GCA_900320925.1. Classification (GTDB taxonomy): domain Bacteria; phylum Bacillota; class Clostridia; order Oscillospirales; family Acutalibacteraceae; genus UBA1213. The sequence continues at coordinate 2,396 of ONUD01000219.1, read as the reverse complement.
ACCCTTTTCGGTACACTTATCCAGCGGAATATTGTTCACGCCTGCTCCGGCTCTGGCAATAGCAAGCAGGCTTTCCGGCATTTCCATATCGTGCATAGCGGCAGAGCGTACCAGAATCGCATCAGGGTTCTGCACATCGTCTGCTACGCTATAGTTATCACCCAATCTTGAAAGACCAATCTTGGAGATTTTGTTGAGTGTCTGAATCTGAAACATGATAACCACCCTTTTTATAATTAAGAATTAAGAATGCATAATGCATAATTATGCATTGTTTTTCTCGAACTCGCCCATGAAAGCAACCAGCTTTTCAACACCCTCCACAGGCATGGCATTATAGATAGAAGCTCTCATACCGCCGACAGAACGGTGTCCTTTGATGTTGACAAAGCCGTTGGCAGTGGCCTCCTTGACGAATTTGGCATCCAGTTCCTCGTTGCCCGTCACAAACGGTACATTCATGAGAGAACGATCCTCCGGAACAACGGTACCCTTGAACATAGAGGAGCTGTCAAGGAAGCTGTAGAGGAGAGAAGCCTTGTGTTCATTGATTTCCTTCATCTTGGCAAGACCGCCAATGTCGTTCTTGATCCATTCCAGAACCAGCTTGGCAATATAGATGGTCCAGCAGGGAGGAGTATTGAACATGGAGCCGTTGTCTGCATGGGTCTTGTAGTTGAGCATGGTCGGGCAGATGTCCATAGCATTGCCGATGAGGTCCTCACGGACGATGGCAATGGTCAAGCCGGCAGGAGCCATGTTTTTCTGGGCACCGGCATAGAGGATACCGAACTTGGAAACATCAATCGGCTCGGAAAGGATGCAGGAGGAAATATCTGCAACGAGCGGCACATTGCCGGTATCGGGCAGTTCATGATAGACGGTGCCGTAGATGGTGTTGTTCATGCAGATATAGAAGTAATCGGCATCTTTGGTAAAGGTATCGGGGTCGAGCTTCGGGATATAAGAGAAAGTCTTGTCCTTGGAAGAAGCCACGACATTAGCGGTAATATATCTTGCTGCCTCTTTTTGTGCCTTGGTAGCCCACTGACCTGTGAGAACATAGTCAGCCTTGCCGCTTTTGACACCGAGGTTCATCGGGATGGCTGCGAACTGGGTAGAAGCACCGCCCTGGAGGAACAGCACCTTATAGTTGTCGGGGATGTTCATTACTTCACGGAGAAGACTTTCAGCACCATTGATAATGCCCTCAAAGACCTTGGAACGGTGGGACATTTCCATGACGGACTGGCCGCTTCCCTGATAGTCAAGCATTTCTTCTGCGGCCTTTTTGAGAACGCTCTCAGGAAGGACAGAAGGACCTGCGGAAAAGTTGTAAACTCTGCTCATGATAATTGCCTCCAAAAAAATATTTTCATACTCTCCTATTATATTGCAAAATCTGCGATAAGTCAATCATTTTTATGCGATTGACTGGAGCAGTTGGAGATTCGTTCTGTCCATGTCGATACCGTTGATGATTTCGGAGATACTGTTCATGTTTTTGGTTTTGTTGTAGATAGAGTTGTACCAGTACTGGGATTCAAAGAAGCGTCTGACTTCGTTGTCACTGAACTGGTAGCCGTGTTTGGCATAGATGGTATTGATAAGCAGTTGTGCATCATGCTCTGTCAGACCCTCAATGTCACTGGCGGAAAGGTAGTTGCCGACCAGTCGGTAAGCTTCGCCTGCATCCTCGTAATTGGAGTAGCTGTAAAGATTTTTTCTTTTGGTCTGCACAGACACCTGTGAGGACGGTTCAGGGGCAGGAGCGGTACTGCTTTCGGTTTTGGAAGCCTGCTGAGAGCTTTCCTCTGCGGCTTTGACCTTGACAGACACCTTTGTCATCAACCCTGCCTGGTTTTTAGAGGCGATGGTAATCACGCAGTTGCCCTCGCTTTTGCCGATAACATTGCCGCTGAAGTCCACATCGGCAATACTGTTGTCATCACACGTCCAGAGAAAATCAATGGTATTTTCGGTACCTTTGTCAGACTGAACGGTAAAGCTTCTTCTTTCGCCCACCTGGATGGTACAGGTATCCGGGGTAACATAGAGTGCCTGCATGGTGGAAGATTCCTCCACGATGCTGGGGGGTTGAGACGGCTGTTGAGATTCCTGTGCAGGCATCATACTGCATCCTGCACTGCCTATAATGGCGGCGGACAGCAGGAACGGAAGCACCACTTTCTTTTTCATACAAAATCCTCCATTATTTAACATTCTGACTCTTATTGTAATATGATTTTGGAAAATAGTCAATAGACTTCCTCGGAAACCCACGGAAATCAAGTTTCTGATAAAGAATTATGTATCAACGGGGACGTTTGCCCGATGTTTGACATAGCAAAGGAAACTTCCTTGCCGCCACGCTCCCTCCGTCAAAAACCGCTGTC
>ONUD01000220.1 GCA_900320925.1 uncultured Eubacteriales bacterium | reverse complement strand
TTATTGATTGATTTGTTGTGCGGAATGCACGAAAAAGAACCTTGCAAACACCACCATAATGTGATAAAATGAAGTTGCAACAATCATGGAGGAGGAATAATCATGTGCGGCCTGTGCGGCTTTACAGGGGAAATCATTGACAGGGATCAGGTGCTGGAAAACATGACAGAGGTCATTACCCACAGAGGTCCCGACAGCGTTGGTTACTACAAGGATGAACATATTTCCATGGGATTCCGACGCTTGAGTATTATCGACCTCGACAGCGGTCATCAGCCTATCTATAATGAAGATCAAAGTCTGGTACTGATGTTCAACGGGGAAATCTATAACTATCAGGAACTGCGAAAAGAACTGTCTGAACGAGGGCATACGTTCCGAACCAATACCGATTCGGAGGTGTTGGTACACGGCTTCGAGGAATGGCAGGAAAAGCTGTTGGACAGACTGAGGGGAATGTTCGGCTTTGCGGTGTACAACAAAAAAGACGGCTCGGTTTTCATTGCAAGGGACTTTTTCGGTATCAAACCCATGCACTATGCCGTCATTGACAACGAATTGGTGTATGCTTCCGAAATCAAGAGTATTCTGGAATTTCCAAAATATCAGAAAAAACTCAACCGCAAGGCTCTTGACAACTATTTGTCATTTCAGTATGTCGTACCGCCTGAAACATTCTTTGAAGGCATTTACTGCCTGCTGCCGGGACATTATCTGTGGTACCGTGACGGCAAAGTCACCACTACCCGATACTTTGAAGCGGTCTTTACCCCCGACGAACATCTGAAAGCCAGTGACGCTGTTGACCGCATTGAGCAGGTCTTTGAAAATTCCGTCAATGCTCATAAAATCAGTGATGTAGAAGTAGGGTGCTTTTTGTCCAGCGGCGTGGATTCCAGCTATGTATCCACCTATTTTGCCGACCAGAAAACCTTTACGGTGGGCTTTGACTTCGGAGAGCGGTACAATGAAATCAGCTGGGCGGAAAACCTGTCCAAAGAAATCGGTGTGGAACACCATACCCATCTCATTGGCTCAGAGGAATTCTGGTCAGCCGTGCCGAAAGTACAGTATCACATGGATCAGCCGTTAGCAGACCCGTCCTGTATCGCCCTGTATTTTGTGTGCCGCCTTGCCAGTCAGTATGTCAAAGTGGTGCTTTCGGGAGAGGGGGCAGACGAATTATTCGGCGGCTACACGGTCTACAATGAACCCCATGTATTCCGCTTCTATCAGGCCATTCTGCCGCAAAAACTGCGTTATGCACTGGCACGGTGGGCGAAAAAATGGCCTCACGTCAAGGGCAGGGGCTATATCCTGCGTGGTGCAAGAAAAACCGAGGATAAATTTATCGGCAATGCCTTTATGTATGACGATGCCGAAAAGAAACTGCTCCTCAAGGACAGCTCCCTTGTGACACGTCCGCAGGATCTCTGCCAAACATTCTACCAGCGTGTCAAGCACCTTGATGACGTGACAAAAATGCAGTATCTGGACATCAATCTGTGGATGGTCGGTGACATTCTCCTGAAAGCCGACCGCATGAGCATGGCAAACTCTCTGGAACTGCGTGTCCCCTTCCTTGACAGGGAAGTCTGGAATGTTGCCCGCACGATTCCGACCAAACTGCGTATTGCCAAGGGTACCACCAAATATGCCATGCGTCAGGCGGCACTCCGCCATCTCCCCAAAGCTACTGCCCAAAAGAAAAAGCTTGGTTTCCCCGTTCCCACCAGAGTATGGCTGCGGGACGAAAAATATTACAATATTGTCAAAGCCATGTTCCAGTCCGAAACCGCACAGCAGTTCTTCCATACCGAAAGGCTGATTTCCTACCTCGACGACCACTTCAACGGCAAAGAGGACAACAGCCGTAAAATCTGGACGATTTATGTTTTTCTCGTATGGTACAATATCTATTTTGGCAGTGACGATAAAATCAACCGTCCATAAAGAATACCCGTTCCTTTTTGGGAACGGGTATTGCTTTTACTTCAGTACAATCACACTGTTGGCAGGCATGGTCAGGGTCTGACCTGAAATCGAAAATTCTCCCTTGTCTGCGGGAGCATCCTCCGATACAGCAGGCGTGCCTACGGCAAACAGGTCATCCACATTGGTCTGTTGGGTATTCTCTTCGGCATTGGCATCCAGATAGCCCCGTACTTCACTGATTTTCAGCGTGCTTTCCGGCACATTCACCTCTGCCTGTTTGTCGGCAAGGTTGAAAATTACCATTACCTTGGAACCGTTGTATTCTGTGATATAACCGGCAGTTGCCTTATCGCCCAGATCCACTGCCGTGAGCGTACCACGGGCAATTTCCGGATTCTGATTTTTCAGGGCAATCGCTCTCCGGTAGAAGCTTTGGAGGGAACTGTCATCTTTTATCTGCTCGTCAACGGCAGTATCCGGCTTGCCGTCTGCCCTGGCTTCGGGAATCGTTTCTACATAGCCTTTGGTATCCGTTGCCGACCAGTACATGCCGGTTCGTTTTTCGGGGTCATTCTGTGAACCTGTCATGCCGATTTCCTCTCCGTAGTAGACAAACGAGTTACCCGGTGACAGGAGGTACAAGGCAGCAGCAAGCCTCCTGCCCGTATTGGAGCTGATAAAGCTGGCACTTCTGGCAGTATCGTGATTGGAGATAAAGACGGCATCAATAGCATTTTCATTTTCTTCACGAAGGCTCTTCTGCCACTTTTCCAGATACTCCACAAAGACCTGTGCATTGGAGGTATTGACGGCACTGTTGGCACGTCCGGTAGTTCCCTGCATATCGAAATTGAAGAAGCTGTCGATACCCGACTGGTAGAATTTCTTGATGGTGGAGGTATCCTTCCAGCACTCGCCCACCATGTAGACATCAGGATTGACGGTCTTGGCATAGTCATACATCCATTTCAGCTCTTCAATGGAGCCTTCATCATCATTGAAGGTATTGCCGCTCTCGAACCACCAAACTGCGTCCAGACGGAAACCGTCTACCCCCATGTCCAGCCAGTATTTCATGATTTCCTGCAATTCCTCACGGAGCGATTCATTTTCAAGGTTCAGGTCGGGCATATCCACGTCAAACTGTCCCTCATAGTACCAGTCACCGACACCTGCTTCATGCCAGCCACGTTCCTTGTTGTTCTGTTTGAAGTGGTAGTAATCGGCATAACCATCGGTTTTGCCCTCTTTGAGTTCTTCCAGTGCCTTGACAAACCATTCATTGGTACGGGAGGAGTGGTTGACCACTAAGTCAATAATCACACGGATATGCCGTTTATGTGCTTCGTCCAGCATTTTTTTCATATCGTCATTGGTGCCGTAGTCCTTGTCAATGGTCATGTAGTCGGTAACATTGTATTTATGGTAGGACGGTGACTGCATGACCGGCATCAGCCAGATTCCCTCAATGCCGAGGTCATCGGTCGTAGCTGTATCGCCGTCATTGAGATAATCCAGCTTTTCGGTAATCCCGTTCAGGTCACCGATTCCGTCACCGTTCGAGTCATAAAACGAATAGGGGAAAATTTCATAGAACGTGCGGTACTTGTCCTCCGAGAAGCTGTAGGACACAGTTCCGAAGCCGCCGTTTTCGGGAAGCTGAGGGCCTTCAGGAACCTGAGAAACTTCACTTTCCGGTGCTGACGGCTGCTGATTATCGGTATAGATTCTGCCGCTGCAACCTCCTAAGAGCAGTGCGGCTGTAAGAACACTTGCTGCTAATTGTTTTGCTTTCATTGCCATGCTCCCTTTCAGTCAAAAATAAAGCAGGGAAGCGGTAAAGCGTCCCTGCTTTGGAGTAGTGAGAATCAGCCTTTCACGGCACCGCCTGTCACGCCTGCAACATAGAAACGCTGCATGATGGTAAACAGAATGGTGATGGGGATTGCAATCAATACGGCACCGGCACAGAATGTGGTAAAGTAGTCATTGATGACCTGATTATCCAGCATCTTGTAAAGACCGAGAGCCACGGTATAGCTTTCCACCTTGTCTTTCATGAAGTAGCTGACGAAGATGTAGTCTGCCCACGGGCCGATGAAAGTTGTCAAAGCGGTATACACGATGATGGGCTTTGACAGTGGCAGGATGATAATCCAGAAGATCTGGTTTCTGGTTGCACCGTCAATTTTGGCAGCTTCATCCAAAGAACGCGGGATGGTATCAAAGAAGCCTTTTGCAATCTGGTAGCCAAGACCCGAACCGGCGGAGTAGACGATTACCAGAGCAAAGAGCTGCTGTTTCAGACCAATCAGTTCCATAATGCTGTAGACAGCAGCCATGGACATGAAGCCAGGGAACATACCGAGAATCAGACCAAGGTTCAGGAATGTTTTTCTGGATTTGAAACGCAGACGGGAGAAGGCATAACTCACCATGAGGATAAACAGGGTAGAGATAATGCAGGAGAAGATGGCAACCAGCAGGGTATTGAGAATCCATTTGCCATAGGGGAATCTCTCGTCGGTAAACAGTCTGATATAGTTATCAAAGGTAATCTGTTTCGGGAAGAAGTAGGAAGTAGAGATACCCGCCTCACCACGCAGGGACTGGAGTACCAGCCACACAATCGGAAAGATCCAGATTACAACCATCACGGAGAGTATCACATATACAGCGATATTAGCTGCTTTTCTTTTGGCAGCATAGCCTGTCTGCATGGTACCGATATTGGTACCGGTTTGTTTCGTTGTCATGAGAACTCCTCCTCATTTTTAGCTGCCTTGGACAGGTTAAATGTAATCAACGAACCCAATGCACAGAATACAAAGATAATGATACCGATAACAGCGGCGAGGTTGAAGTCGGAACTGTTAACAGTCAGCTTGTACAGCCATGTTACGAGCAAGTCTGTCTGACCTGCCTTGTAGTAATCGGCAGGGCTGGGACCGCCGCCGGTAAGGAAGTAGATGACGTTGAAGTTGTTGATATTGCCAACGAAAGTACTGATGAGGTAGGGAGTCATCACGAAGAATATGTAGGGGAATGTAATCTTGGTGAACTGCTGGACAGCGTTGGCACCGTCGATTCTGGCACTCTCATAGAGGTCTTCAGGGATGTTCATCAGCAAGCCTGAAACGCTCAGCATGGTATAGGGGATACCGACCCACATATTGACTACGATAACGGTCACTCTTGCCCAGTTGGCATCGGTCAGGAACGGGAACTGGGTGCCGAGCATGGCATTCAGGGAACCCTTGTCAGCCAGCATCATTTTCATGAGCAGCAAGGTCACGAACTGGGGAACAGCGGCGGTAATCACGAACATGGTTCTCCAGAAGCCCTTGGCTTTAATGCCTTTTTTGTTGATGAGCATAGCAAGGATCATACCGAAGATAAAGTTGCTGAAAGTCGCAAAGACTGCCCAGACGAGTGTCCAGACGAGGATTTTGCCGAATGTTGCCGATTTGAGGGGGTTGGAATAGAACACATCGGCAAAGTTTTTGAAGCCGACCCACATATAGAGGTTGCCCGGAGGCTGGTGGTTTGCGTCATAGTTGGTAAAGGCCATGCAGATGGTAAACAGGATGGGGAGGATATTGAACACCAGGAGCAGGAGGATCGGCAGTACCAGCAGTGTCACATGGAAGCGTTCATCGAGGAACATTTTGGCTTCTTCCACGAAACTCATAGGGGTTTCGCCGTTTCTGAGCATTTCCTGTGTGGCAAACGCACTCTTCGTATTGGTGATATACAGAGCGATAAAAGCAATCGTCACGATTACCGTCAAGACAAAGAACAGCAAAATTTTGTTAGAGTTATCCAACGTATCCAGGTTATCGATCGTTCTGGTATTGAAGAACGGGTCAACCGTATAATGGACAGGCACGCTGCCGATGACACCGTCGGCAATCTTGGAAGGATCATCGGGATCAAAATGTACGCCTGTCGAATAGATCTTGCCGAGATAGACCGATCCGAACGTAATCATGAAATAGAGATAGCCTATTTCGGCAGCAAGGAACAGGATTCCTTTGCCAAGCTGTCTGTGAGCCATGTTGCCCGCACCCATAATGATATAGGACAGTTTGGTAGCACCATCGCCCTGAGAAAATCTGGCACCATAGTTTTTAAAGCCGTCTCCGATTTTTTGGAAAAACGCTTTAATGAAGTATCCGACGAGTTTGAAAAAAGTACCGATAGCCCCGGGGATACCCGTAAAGAATGACGTTATCTTGTAGCTGATTTGCTGACCTTTGGTCATCTGGACGTAATCAAGATAATCCATTCACTACAACTCCTTTGCATGAAATTTGGAAGGAAAAAGCAGGAGCAGCCCGCTTACCTGAACGTACAGGCTGCTCCAATCATTCATTAGTCCATCTGGCTCTGGAGGTTCTTCAGACTGGATTTAATCTTGTCATCGGAAAGGTTGCCCTTCGCCGTGACGATTTCGCCGCCGAAGCCTGCCACGTTGGAATCCCAGTATTTGCCGCCGACGCTCTGACCCTGGGGATGAGCATAAGGCTGCTGAGCCTGGATGGCTTTCAAAGCAGGATCTTCTTTGACAACGATTTTTGTTTTGGTGGTTTCATCTTCATATTCCTGATCCAAAGCCCATGTGCTGGTGGGGATCAGACCTCTGACCTGATAGCGTTCAAACTGGCATTCAGGGCTGCTGAGGAAGTAAGCCAGTGCCTGAGCAGTAACCGTATACTTGGAGAATGCGTTGGCACCAATCAGCTTATAACCGCCGAAAGAGTGGATCTGTGTTTCCGCACCATCCATCATTACGGTCGGCAACTTGGCAGCACCGACATTTTGGACGCCGATTGCTTTCTTGATAGCGGGGCCTACCCATGTACCGATGACGGCAGCAGCGAGCTTGCCATCGTTGAAGCCCTGAGAAACAGCGGCATTGTCACCCAGAGAGCCGTCAGTACCTTCAAAGCCTGCACCCTGACTCTTAGCCAGTTCACACATTGCCTTGGCAGCCTTGAAGCCGGCATCACTGTCGAAGTTACCTTTCTGGACACCGTCTTTATAGGTAATTTCCACGCCTGCTGCGAAATAGAAGCCAGTATTGTACCATGCATTGCCGATATTGAAGTAAACGCCCTTGTTCTGTTCGTGTGCTTTCTTGATCATTTCCTCCATGCTGGCAACATCTGCCTCTGTGGGGAACACTCTCTTGTCATAGTAGAGGAAGTAGCCGTTGTCGGAAGTCTTGGGGAATGCATACGGTGTACCGTTCATGGAGCAGACTGCCACGGAATCTGCTGTATTGTTGGCGATCACGTTATTCTGGAAGATCTGACCGACAGGAGCGATGGCTTTTGCTTCCACGAGTTTGGAGAGCTGGTCATCGGCAAAGTTAAAGACATCGGCACCGTCCTGCGGAGATTCCACGATCTTACCGCCTGCACTGTCCTCACCGATAGCACCGGAGACCTTGATATTGAATGTATAACGGTCATCCTTGTACTTTTCCTTGAACTTTTCTACCAGATCCTTTTCAAACTTGAAGTCATCGCCGGAACACCACAGTGTCATTTTGATTTCATTTTTGGTAGCGGCAGCTTCCTGTGCCATTTGATCCTTGATCTTCTGGAGGATATCAGGAGCATCCAGATCCATAGCACTTACCTGAGCAGAAGCTTCGGTGGTGCTTTCGGTGGTACTTTCAGTGGTACTTTCGGTCGTGCTTGTTGTACTCTCCGTACTGCCGGTTGAAGATGTGGTGGTTTCTCCGCCGCCGCATCCTGCAAATGCTGTTGCAGCCATCATAGCTGTGAGAAGAAGAGCAACAATTCTTTTGGATTTACTAACCATTGTTATAATCCCTCTTTCTGAAAAATAATAATTTTTTTTTGCACGTTTCGTGCCGCAAGGCAGTAAGAGTGCCGACTGCCGCTTTCCGTTCCGGGAAAAACGGACACTCTCCCACCGTTACCATTATCATACCATACGGACGCCTTGATTTCAATCACCCATTGTCATTTTTCTCCATATCAATAAATGTTAACAGATATTTTCGTATATTTTGCCGGCTATTTTTTGTATTTTTGTCATTATGTCCATTAAATTTTATTTTTTATATAAAAAATGCACAACAAACCTTTGTGCATTTTCACAATATATCATTCTCCCGATTGTTTTTGTTTTTTGAAGAGAACGGCTTTTTGGTTCAGAATACGGTACTATTTTCCTGACAGGCCTGCTTTGACGCAATTTTCATGGCAAAATCAACAAATTTCTTCCCCTGCTTTTTTCCATAACATTTCACCAAACATTTTGTGCAACAAATAGAAAAAATTTGCATAAGTATGAGAGGAAGGAGCGTGAATCCATGGACTGGCACAGTATGGACTGTCAGACGACAGCCCAAACACTTAAAACAGATGTCCAAAAAGGTCTTTCGGCGGCACAGGTTCGGAGCCGTCTGGACAAATACGGCAGAAATACCCTCTCTCAACAAAAGAAAACCAGTATCCTTATCAAATTCCTTTCCCAATTCAAGGATTTTATGGTACTGATCCTGCTGCTGGCGGCAGCGGTGTCCTTTATGACGGCATGGCTGTCGGGGGACGGGGACTTTATCGACCCTATCATGATCCTGCTCATTGTAGCAGTCAATGCGGCGGTGGGAACTGTACAGGAATGTCGTGCCGAGAAAGCCATTGACGCCCTCAAGAAGCTTTCCTCCCCCCATGCCAAGGTCATCCGGAACGGCAAAACCGTCACGGTTTCCTCTGACGAGCTGGTGCCGGGGGATATTCTCTGCATTGACACGGGGGACATGATTGCTGCGGACTGCCGCCTGCTCGACAGCACCTCTCTCAAAGCGGAGGAATCTTCCCTGACAGGAGAATCCGTCCCCTCCGACAAGCACCATGATGTCATTCTGCCATCCTCTGCTGCTCCTGCCGACAGAGACAATATGCTGTTTGCCTCCTCGTTCGTCACATCCGGACACGGTACCGCCGTGGTGACGGAAACAGGCATGAATACACAAGTCGGCAAAATTGCACGCATGATTGACAGTGAAAGTACCCCTGATACCCCTCTGCAAAAAAGTCTTGCCAAAACGGGACGTATTTTAGGCATTGCCGCCCTGCTGATCTGCGTTGTCATCTTTGTGCTGGGACTGATACAGAACGTGCCGCCGCTGGAGATGTTCATGATTGCCATCAGCCTTGCCGTGGCAGCCATTCCCGAAGGTCTGCCGGCCGTTGTCACCATCGTACTGGCACTGGGGGTACGCAAAATGGCACTGCACCGTGCCATCATCCGCCACCTGCCTGCTGTGGAAACCCTCGGCAGTGCCGGTGTGATCTGCTCCGACAAAACAGGCACGCTCACTCAGAACCGCATGACCGTTGCGGAGGTCTTTTCCGACAACAGGCAGCAAACACTCTCCCTTGCCGCCCTGTGCAACAACAGCACCCTGAAAACAACCGCTCACGGCTTTCAGGCAGACGGCGACCCTACCGAAACCGCATTAGTCATTGCCTGTGCCGAAGCCGGAAGCAAAAAAAATGATTTGGAACACACCTACGAGCGTGTCAGGGAAATTCCTTTCGATTCCGTCAGGAAGCGTATGGTCACGGTACACCGTCTGCCAAAAGGCGGCTATCGTGTCATTGTCAAAGGGGCAGTGGATATGCTGTTACCGCTGTGCCGCCTGGACGGGGGCATGAAAAGCCGCATTGCTGCCAAGAACAATGCCCTTGCCCAACAAGCCATGCGTGTCATTGCCGTTGCCTATCGAGATTGCTCTGCCATGCCCTCCGATACGGAAGCCGAAAGCGGTCTGACCTTCAGCGGACTCATCGGCATGACCGACCCGCCCCGTCCGCAAGCCAAATCCGCCGTGGCCATGTGCCGTAAGGCAGGAATCCATACCGTCATGATTACAGGCGACCATATTGCCACCGCCCGTGCCGTTGCCAAAGAAATCGGGATTTTCCGTGACGGTGACAAAGCCATGACCGGCAGTGAACTGGATCTGCTTCCTCAAAAGGAACTGGAGCGGGATATTTTCCAATATACGGTTTTTGCCCGTGTTGCCCCCGAACATAAGGTGCGTATCGTCAAGGCATTTCAGGCAAGGGGCATGGTCACTGCCATGACAGGTGACGGGGTCAATGATGCCCCTGCCCTGCGGTGTGCGGATATCGGGTGTGCTATGGGCATTTCCGGCACGGACGTTGCCAAGAATGCCGCTGACATGATTTTGACGGATGACAATTTTGCCACCATCGTAGAAGCCGTGGAACAGGGCAGAGGCATTTTTGAAAATATCCGCAAAACCGTGCATTTTCTCCTGTCCAGCAACATTGGAGAAATTCTGACGGTACTGTGTGCCTTTTTATGCCGACTGCCGTCACCGCTGCTGGCAATACAACTGCTGTGGGTAAATCTGGTCACCGACTCGCTTCCGGCACTGGCACTCGGTGCAGAGCCTGCCGACCCCGACATCATGCAGCAGAAGCCTGACAAAGAACATGGTATTTTTTCCGGCGGTGCAGGAAGAAGTATTGTCATTGAGGGCTGTTTCATCGGAGCATTGGCATTTCTTGCCTTTACCATTGGCAGACTGTTCTTTGACAGTACCGCCGAGCCTGTCATCGGACGCACCATGACCTTTGCGGTGCTGAGCCTGAGCCAGCTTGTCCATGCCTTTAACCTGCGGAGTGAACATTCCCTCTTCCGTACAGGCTTTTTGGGCAATAAAAAATTGGTGGGAGCCTTTCTGGCAGGAGCTTTGATGCAGGTGTCGGTTATCTCTGTGCCGGTTCTCGCCAATGTGTTTCAGGCCGTACCGCTCAATGGGATACAGTGGCTGATTGTCGCCTTACTGTCATTTGTTCCCCTTGCCGTGGTGGAAATCGAGAAACTGCTGGCAAAAAATCGGTGAACCCATACTTTTCACCCAAAACAATCGCAATCTTCCCACCTTATCGACATGAAATCTGTGCTATCATGATAACAGCTTCGGAAAAGCTCAAAAAAACGTCTGACAGTTGCTCCCCCTGTGACTGTCAGGCGTTTTTTCTATGGGCGATAAAGGAGAAAACAGAATGGCGGCAAGAAAGTTTCCTTTGCTATGTCCAACATCGGGCAAATGTCCCCGTTGATATATCATTCTTTATTAGAAATTTGATTTCCGTGGTCGGCTAAAATTTTTATTGTAATTTTTGCAAAAATGTACTATAATAATTCTGTATTTCGTAAAAAGGACGGAATGAGGATATGTACAATCTCTTCAAAAAGCATCGGCAGGTCATACTGTTCCTGTGTGATTTCGTGCTGTGGAATATTTCCTATTATCTCTCCTTTGCAGTCAACAAAAATGCCTTTTCCCTGCGGGGATATGAAGAGGTGTTTTTGTGGGGACTGCTGATAGAGAACGTGTGTTTTTCAGCAGTGTTCCTGTTGTTCCGGCTGTATGACAAGCTGTGGCGGTATGCCGATATCGAGGACTTTTTCTATGCGGGCATTGCCTCACTGACTGCCAATCTGGCATTCATGACCGTGACCATGTTCATGAAGCTCAGTATCGGTTCACGGGTGTACATCACCTTTGCCCTGATGTCTACCCTGCTGGTCATGATGTTCCGCATTGTCTACCGCCTGAACAAGATACTGGAACGGCGGAATTTAGCCGGCAAGGCTCGCAAACGTCTGATGATTGTCGGAGCAGGCGAGGGGGCATTATCGGTACTCAGCGAGCTGGCAAAAGCCCCATGGAATGAATACATTCCCGTGTGCATTGTAGACGATGACAAGGAAAAACTGCACCGCCGCATTGCAGGCGTGAAAGTGGCAGGCACCACCGAGGAAATTCCCCGACTGTGCTATGAAAACGACATTGAGGTAATTTTGTTTACCATTTCCCAAATCAGTGTTGCCGACAAAAAAAGGATTCTTGATACCTGTGCCAATACCCATCTGGAAGTCAAGATCATTCCCAATATCTACAATCTCATGACTTCCGGTGTGCCTATCACGTCCTCCATTCGTCAGGTAGAGGTGGAGGATCTTCTCGGCAGAGAACCTGTGGTATTTGATACCGAAAAGTACGGCAAGTATCT
>ONUD01000221.1 GCA_900320925.1 uncultured Eubacteriales bacterium | reverse complement strand
GAAAGGCTTTTGTTCATAGCTGACCTTGACCATATAGACCTTGCAGTCAAGCCCAAGATAAGCACAAGCCATGGAAAGAGCTGTCCCCCACTGACCGGCCCCCGTTTCGGTAGTCACACCTTTCAAGCCCTGCTTTTTAGCATAGTAGGCCTGTGCAATGGCAGAATTGAGTTTATGGCTGCCGCTGGTATTGTTGCCCTCGAATTTGTAGTAGATTTTAGCGGGCGTGCCGAGAGCCTTTTCCAAGCAATAAGCACGTACCAACGGAGCCGGACGGTACATTTTGTAAAAATTCCTGATTTCTTCGGGAATGTCGATATAGGCGGTATCGTTGTCCAGTTCCTGTGCCACCAGCTCCTCACAGAAAATACCGCTCATTTCTTGGGCAGTCAGCGGCTTGCCTGTCCCGGGATTCAAAAGCGGAGCAGGCTTGTTTTTCATATCTGCTCTGAGGTTGTACCATTTTTGAGGGATCTCCGATTCATCGAGATAGATTTTGTAAGGAATCTTGTTTTCACTCATATTGAACTCTCCTTTGAAATAGAATTTGCTTTGCGGACAAACAAAAAACCTGTCCCAAAGCATCAACTGCCGGGACAGGTCAAATAACCTGCGGTGCCACCCTGCTTGACACATGATAATGTGTCCTCTCTGTGTGTACTGACATACACCTATCCCTGTTACGGGGGATAACGCCGTCTTGCATACTCTGCCTTTTGGGAAGGCATTTCCTCTCGCCCTCAGAAGTCCATTCCGCTATGCTGTCCCTGCCGCCATTCCACCACCGGCAACTCTCTTTGAGGGAAGTTTCAAAGCGTACTCACTCTTCCTCAACGGTTTATGATAATTGTATAACATTATTTTCAAAATGTCAAGTATTTTTTTATCATCCGCCCAAGGCAATCATCGCATCAATACATTGACGAGCCGCCGTGATGGTTTCAGGGGGAAGCGTAATTTCTTCCCCGCCCTGCCCACGGCAGCAGTTCCATACATCCATCAGGGTAGTGGCTTTCATATTTTCGCAAATCAGGCTCTTGGAAAGCAGGTAAAACCGTTTTTCAGGGCATTGGTACTGCAAATGCTCGGCAATGCTGTTTTCTGTACCGATGATAAACTCTTTCTTGTCAGAGCGGACGGCATAATTCATAATGCCGGAGGTAGAACCGACATAGTCGGCAAGTTCTGTCACTTCGGGACGGCATTCGGGATGGACAAGCAATTCTGCCTGGGGATGAAGTGACTTGGCGGTTTCAGCGTGCTTTCTTGTCACGGCGGCATGGACAGGACAGCCGCCCTGTACCAATTTAATTTGCTTTTCAGGCACCTGTTTTGCCACGAAGGCACCGAGGTTGCAGTCGGGGATAAACAAAATTTTGTCATTGGCAAGCTGTCTGACAATCTGCACCGCAGAGGAGGACGTCACACATACATCACAGACGGTTTTGAGTGCCGCTGTGGTGTTGATGTAGGCTACCACGGTATGGTCGGGATACCGTTCTTTCATTTGCTGAATTATCTCCACATCCATCTGCTCTGCCATGGGACAGCCCGCCTGAGGATGTGACAGTATCACCCGCTTTTCCGGGGAAAGAATCTTTACCGTTTCCGCCATGAACCGCACACCGCACATGAGAACTGTCTGGTGCGGTGCATTTTTTGCCATCTTGCTCAGGGCATAGGAATCCCCTGTAAAGTCGGCAATCTCCAAAATTTCCCTTGCCTGATAGCTGTGGGCAAGGATACAGATATCCTGTTCTTTTTTCAGACGCAGAATTTCGTCCTGTACTTCCTTGATTGTCATACAATCGCTTCCTATCTTTGTGATTTGTCAAGTTTAAAGGGAACATTGACAAGTATGCTTGACACATATACGAGAATGTGATACAATGACAGTATCATACATCAATCTATTTTCCCTATCTAAATCATAGCATATTATCCAGCCTTTGACAAGAAAAATTTTGGGAGTCGCACGGAAATCAAGTTTCTAATAAAGAATGATGTATCAACGGGGACGTTTGCCCGATGTTTGACATGGTAAGGGAAACTTCCTTGCCG
>ONUD01000222.1 GCA_900320925.1 uncultured Eubacteriales bacterium | reverse complement strand
TTGACAACCTTGGCATAATGCTCGCAGAACAGCGTCTCCGAGGTAGGACGTACACAGAGCCGTTCATTCAGCTTTTCACTGCCCCCCACTGTGACCCATGCACATTCGGGTGCAAACCCCTCTACATGGTCTTTCTCCTTCTGGAGCAGGCTCTCAGGGATAAACATCGGCATATACACATTCTGATGGCCTGTTTTTTTGAACCGCCGATCCAAATCCTGCTGGATATTCTCCCATATGGCATAGCCGTGGGGTCTGATGACCATACAGCCTTTCACACCGGAATAATCTGCCAGTTCTGCTTTCTTCACGATGTCCGTGTACCATTGGGCAAAATCAACATCTCTTGAGGTAATGGCTTCTACCATTTTCTTTTGCTGTGCCATTTTGATCCGATCCTTTCCTTTTCATGAAAAAACTGCTGCCGTCACCAATCGGAAACAGCAGCAGAAAAAATCAAAATATTACTGATGGTTTTCGATGTACTTCACGAGATCTTCTACAGTCTTGATGTTTTCAATTTCCTCATCAGGCACTTCGACCTCGAATTCATCCTCGATGGACATCAGCAGGTCAACAACGTCCAGCGAGTCTGCACCCAGATCGTTCACGATAGAGGTGTCAGGCGTGATGGTATCTTCTTCCACATCAAACTGTTCTGCCAGAATGGCCTTTACTTTTTCGAGTACCATAGGTAAACTCCTCCTAAAATAATTTAAAATAAAAAATCGTGCCGTAAAATTCCCGGTGGACAAATGCATATCGTTTGTGCTAAAATGTTCAGGGAAGGACACACAATTTTTCCATATTCCCATCTTATTAGTTCTTTGGCACTTTGTCAATATCAAATTTGCAATTTTTCCCATTATTCCGAATTTTTTTTTATTTTTGGTAAATTTCCATAAACAACGGGAGGAATATTTTATGTCAATAAGAAAATTTGCCGTCATCGGTCATCCCATCGGGCATACCATGTCACCGTTTATTCATCAGCGTTTGTTTGCCCTTGCCGGACAGGAAGATGCATATACCGTTCTGGATATTGCCCCCGATGCCTTTGCCGAAAAGATGGCCGCTCTGGACGAGCTGGCAGGCTATAACGTCACCATTCCCTACAAGCAGACCATTATCCCCTTTCTGGATCAGCTCGACCCCAGGGCGGCTCTGTACGGCTCTGTCAACACGGTTCGCAACGGTTCTGTACGGGAAGGCTTCACAACCGATCCTGACGGCTTTCTCAAGGCTCTCGAAACTGCCCGTATCCCTCTGAGCGGCTATGTGGTCATCTTAGGCTGCGGCGGCGTGGCAAGGACGTTTGCCTATGAAGCCCTGCGTGCCGGCTGTTCTGTCACGCTGGCGGTGCGTCCTCAGAGTGCCGTCAGGCGGGATGCACTGATACAGGAACTGCACAGCCGCTTCCCTCAGTCCACTGTCAGCGGCTGCCTGCTCCAGACGCTCGACATCGCCGCAAAAATCGACCTGCTGGTCAATGCCACGCCCGTGGGAATGTACCCGCATACCGATGCCATGCCCGTATCAGACAAGGTGCTGTCACGCTGTCACAGCGTCTTTGACGCCATCTACAACCCACTGGAAACAACCCTCCTGAAAGCCGCCAAAGCCCACGGTGCAGCCACCGCAGACGGCATGGCCATGCTGGTATGGCAGGCTGTCGCCGCTCATGAAATATGGGACGGCACACGGTATCGGACAGAGGAGATTGGCCAACTGATTGAAGATAGTGCCGAAGAACTCAAAAAGAAATTTTGAAGGAGAAAGAATATGACGAAAAAAAATATTGTTTTATGCGGTTTCATGGGATGCGGAAAGAGTACCATCGGCAATTTGCTTTCCAGAAAGATGGGAATGTCTTTCCTCGATCTGGATTCCTACATCGAAAAAAAAGAGGGCAAAACCATTGCACAGATTTTCGAGGACAGCGGTGAAGCTTATTTCCGCCAGCGGGAACGGGAGACTTCCATCGAGCTTTCCACCAAAAACGGACTGATTATTGCCGCAGGGGGAGGAACACTGACGTTTCCCGAAAATGTTGCCGTGTTCCGTCAAAGCAGCCGCATCGTTCTCCTGCATCTGCCCGTGGAGCTTATCTCCCAGCGGCTGAAAAATGACACCTCCCGTCCCCTCCTGAACACCCCCGATAAAGAAGCCGTTATCCGCCGACTCTATCAGCAGCGGCTTCCTTTGTACCGCAGTGCCGCTGACATCATCGTGGATGCTTCCCTTTCCCCCTTGCAGATATGCAAAAATATTATGGCAGCCCTTTGATTGACAAATCGGATAACAGACCCCGCATTTACTGACCATTTTTTGGCATATCTCTTTAATTTTTTCCAAACCGGCATTTTGTGTTGACGAAACAGTACTAAATATGGTATAATGCAGATACTAAAAGGATGTGAAACCGCTATGATAAGTCCTGTTGCAGAAAAAAACGTTTCTCCAAAGCATCTCGCATTTGAATACCATCCCAAACCGTTTTTTGACATCGTTAAACGCATTTTTGACTTCTTGGCTTCATTGGTATGCATTATTATCCTGCTCATCCCATTTGCCATTGTCGCTGTACTGATTATGGTGGATGACCCGAAAGCAGGGTCTATCTTTGTACAGGAGCGGGTAGGAAAAAATGGCAAACACTTTAAAATGTACAAATTCCGTACCATGGTTTCCGATGCGGAAGAACGTCTGGCATCCCTCCAGGCTATGAATGAAGCGGATGGTCCCGTGTTCAAAATTGAAAATGACCCCCGTATTACCAAAATCGGTAAATTGCTGCGTTCCTCCAACTTTGATGAACTGCCCCAACTGTTCAATATCCTGTTGGGACATATGTCCTTTGTCGGTCCCCGTCCCGCCCTGCCAAGGGAGGTCGTGCATTACCGTCCGGAGGACAAGCTGCGTTTGCTGGTCATCCCCGGACTGACGTGCTCCTGGCAGGTCACCGGCAACCGCAATGCCGTTTCCTTTGATGAGTGGATGGAAATGGACAGACTATACATCATGGAGAGAAACGTCTGGATTGACATCAAGCTGATTTTTAAAACCTTTTTGTTTTTCTTCAAAAAAAGCGGATACTAAAAATGAGCAGCCGTTTGGCTGCTCATTTCCATTTTCCGAGAAATTTTTTTGGCTTATGGACGATCGGATCGTCGAAATATTTGTTTTGAAAGATATTCATACTATTTTTTATCAGCCAGTCTTTATACTGAACCCCCAGCTTCTTTTCCACCAATTGATAGGCTGCCAGTGTATTGGGAGGACGGCGTTCCATCGAATGGGCATCACTGCTGATAATATGTGCCATTTCCCAGTTAATGTATTGCAAGGCACTGACTCCCCGTACCGATGTGCCGCTTACCACCGCCCATGCATTGACCTGTGCCACACAGCCCATCATCACTAAATCATACAACTGTATCGGATCATTGGTAAAAAACTCATACCTCTCCACATGAGCCAAAATCGGTGTATAGCCCCGTTCAATGAGATACTGCATGGTACGTGTTACGCCATAAGGTCTGGTGGTAAAAGGGAACTCTACCAACAGGTAATTCGTTCCCTCAAATGCCAGCTTGGCAAGATCCATCTCCATCAGACGCATGGAAAAAAAGATCTCTGCCCCCAGTTTGGTTTCCAACCCTAACGCTGCAAAACCGTCTGCTGCTTGCAGCCGTTCAAAGCTGTCCGCTCTTGCCGCCAGAAAATCTTCCAGCGGCTGCCGTTCGGGATTAAAATGCGGGGTAAATACGATCTTATCCACACCTTGCCGCCGCTCCTCTTGCAGCATTCTCATCGACTCTGCTGCATCGGGAGAACCGTCATCAATGCCCGGCAGAATATGACAGTGCATATCGATCATCCATCATCACTCATTTTCCTCTTTGTTGTCCTCTTTATCCTTTTTGGGTCTATGGCCATAACCGTAGCCGTAGCCATAGCCGCCATAGTAGTAATAGTAATTGTATGCCGAATACTTCGAGTAAGAGCCTGCCGACTTTTCGCTGTAGATACTGTAGATAGCTCCCAGAATCGGCACACCCGCAGAATCCAGATTCTTTTTCGCCTTGATAACAAGGTTCTTTTCGGTCGCATTGTGCTTAACCACCAGCAAGGCACCGTTCATGTATTTTCCCAGTGCCGCCGCATCGGTAACGAGCAGCACAGGCGGTGTATCGTAGATAACATAGTCATACATGGTTTCCAGTTCATCAATGACCTCTTTCATCTTTGCACTGGCAAGCAGTTCGGAGGGGTTGGGTGGGGTGGCACCGGCCAGCAGGATATCCATACTGGTATCCGTCACATTGCGGATGGCTTTGGCAAGGGGGATCTCCCCCTTGAGGACATTGGTCAGTCCTTCGGCATTCCTGTTGGTATCCAGGAAGCGGTGGACACTCGGACGACGCAGGTCGCACTCTACCAGACAGACCTTTTTATCATATCCCGACAGTGTCAGTGCCAGATTGACCGATACATTGGTTTTTCCCTCGTTGGCAAGGGTGGAGGTAATCATGATCTTCTTGCAGTCCTGTGCCGCCGTAATAAACTCCAGGTTCGTACAGAGCATTTTATAGGCTTCCACATAGGTGAAAGGAGCATTTTCATCCGCAACACTGAATAATTGTTTCGTAACCGGTTTTTTATGCTTTTTTCTGTGACTCATGACTGGTTAAACTCCTTTCCGTCCACCTCGGGAACAATGCCGATGAGCGGTACATTCAGTGTATTCAGGATATCATCCTCTGTCTTGAAAGTATTGTTGAACATTTCCTTCAGGAAAATCAGCAGCAGTACCAGTACCAGACCGACACCCGCTCCCAGCACGGCATTTCTTCTCAGGCTGGGGCTGACAGGCCTGCCGCTGTTGGAGATTTTGGCATTGCTGACAACATTGACCGAGCCTGCCTCTGCCATATCGCCGACAATCGAGGGTGCCACCTTGACCAGCTCATCCAGCACCTTATATGCAAAGTCGGCATTCGTATGAGTCATGGTAATTTGCAGGATCTGTGTGGAGTTAACAGAGGAAACACTGATACGACTGTTGAGCTGTTCATAGGTCATGTTCAGTTCGAGATTGTCAATAACCTTTTGCAGCACCGTATCCGACTTAATCATAATCGAATATACCTCGGCCAAATCCTGTGCAGCGGTAATTTCCGTCGTGTTGACAGCCGTTTTGTCACTGGACTTATTGTTGACGATAATCATTGCACTGGCAGCATACTGCTTGGCAATAAAGAACGAGGAATACAGGTATGACCCTATCCCAAACAGCACCGTTACAATAATGATTAGAATCAGATTTTTCCTCAGTACTCCAAAGACAATCCGCAGATCCAGTTCTTTTTCGGACTGCTGTTCCATTTTTTCTTCCATATGCACTCTCCTCTTCCATGATACTACTCTTGATTATAATCATAAAACCCGTTACTGTCAATAACTCTCTCGGATTTTCTCCCTTTTGATACGGTTTTTCCCGCCGCCATGGAAATATTTCCCTAAAATTAACATTGACAAATGCTGTTTTGGGGAGTATAATAGGGGCAAGTTTAGATTTCGGCAGTCGAAATTCTATTCGGGAAGCATTGCTCCATTTTATTTAGAAAGGAAATGTAATTATGAAGAAAGCGATCAAACTGTTCTCCGTAGGACTGCTTTCTGCTGCAATCGCAGCTTCGGCTTCAGTATCAGCCTTCGCTGCCGGTCTTAATGATGCAGAAAAGAAAATCCTTGCTGAGTTGAAAACTACTGTTACCATGCAGGGCGTTCAGAAGTCCTTGCCCGTCAGCTACGTGAACCAGGCAGAAAACTATTTCAATACAGTCGACATCACCGATGCTGAGGCAACCGAGATTATTAAAAGAATAGAAGCAACAAAGGCTTATCTCACCAGCACCGGTGCTCCTAACTACAACGGTTTGACGGATGCACAAATTGATACGTTTGTTGCTAAGTGCCAGGAAATCGTTGATGTCATCGATCTCACCATCTCCTACGATAAGGCTACGCGTGTTGTCAGCATCGTTGACAAGAACGGCAAAACCGTCTTTACTGCTACCGTGGGAAAAGGCTCTTCCTCCGGCAACAACAACGGCTCTGACAACAAAACTGACAACAAAGGCAATAACGGCTCCAAGGATGTTATCAATGATAATCCCGTTAAGAGAACCGGCTTTGATTTCAACATTCCGGGTGTTGTGTCCATCGCCGGCGTTGGTATCCTGCTCGTTTCCGCTGCGGGTGTCTATCTCGTAAGCACTAAAAAGAAAGCTGCGGTAGAGCGTGCCTAAGTCTCGCCATCACGGATCCTTACATGGGAAGAATTTTATGATTCTTCCCATTGTTTTTTGTATCATCACCTACCTTGCCGCCGCAGCAGTGATTCTTCCTGCTGTTTCTTCCTATCTTGCCGTGGCAGATATGTTCTTCTCCGACAAACATCAGGCTCTCTCCAAAGAACATACCAATATCTTTGTCCCCGTGGAGGACACTTCCGTCCCCTCCGATTCCTCCCAAACGCCCCGTCAGGATACTGTCAATATTTCCGGCTTTACCTTCCCCTCCTATGAGGATCAGTTCGGCGAACTGATGATCGAGGACTGCGGCATCAAAGCGGACTTGTTTTTCGGCGACAGTTGGTATGCACTCAGAAACGGTGTAGGGATCTATAACGGCAGTGCCATCCCCGGATATGGCAAAACGATCATGATCGCAGGCCACAACAATACCTACTTCAATGGTCTGAAATATGCGGAAAAAGGACAGATCGTCCGTATCCGCACCAATTACGGCAACTACCGCTATGAAATTACCGGCATCAAAATTACCGATAATGTGGACAGTTCCGCTTATGACCTGGATGCCGACAGTGAAAATCTGATACTTTATACCTGCTACCCGTTCGACACCCTCGGACTGACTGACCAAAGAGCCTTTATTTATGCTAAATATCTCTCCGGTCCCGTCATTGACAAAAATCACTGAGGAGGGAAGTTATCATGTCCGAAAACAAACACTCCCATCATCACCGCCATCGGAGAAAATCCCGCTGGCGTTCATTTCTCTACTGTCTGATGTCGTTTTTTTTGTCACTGACACTCTCCCTGCTGTCCCTGTGTGCCGTGCTGGCACTGACGGTCTTTTCGGAGGACTATATGCTCAAAGCCATGAATACCTCCGACTACAGCAATACCGTCAAATATGAGCTGAAAACCTATATGACCGACCTGGTCTATGCCAGCGGTTTCGAGGAATCCTTTGCTTCCTCCTTTACCGACAGCTACAACATACAGAAGGCCATTGAAAACTACATCGAATCTTTCTACGGCGGCGATAAAAGCATCGTGGATACCACGGCATTTAAACAACAGCTCTATGCCGCTGTTCAAAACTATATCACGGAAAAAAATCTCGATGAAAATACGGTTGCCAGCGACGGCATTACCTATTTCATCAACGAGGCTGCCGATATTTACTCCGACCAGATTGCCATTCCCTTCTTCTCCGTCATCGGCAAGTATATCGAAAGTACCAGAACCTCTCTCAGTGTTGCCATTGGTGTCCTTACTGTCATGGTACTCGGCATTGCGGCGGTAATCTTTTTCACCAACCGCTTTAAACACAGACGTTATCGGTATTTATGCTATGGTCTGTTAGGAGGGGCTTTGACCACCGCTGTACTGCCGACTTTCATCCTGCTTTCGGGCAAAATCGGTCAAGTTAACCTGGAAACACGTTCCCTGTACCATCTTTTCGTGGAATATTGCAGCGGCATTTGTTATGCCTTTTACATCCCCGTCTTTATCCTGCTGGCTCTTGCCGCAGTTACATTCGGAATGTATGTCAAATACTACTCCAAATACCGCAATGCCAACCCATAATCAAAAACGGAAAGTCTTTCCAAAGACTTTCCGTTTTTGATTGCCATAGATTGAAAAAACAACGCTACTTGCCACTCTCTTGAAAGCGGATGGTCAGTTTTCCGTCAGAAAGCTGTCGGATCTGTCCGTCGCTGTCTGTCAAAAAGGTCAGGGAAGATTCATTTTTGCCCGTAAACCGATGCTGCCCGTCACTCACGGACAGCCATTTGATACGCTCCTGCTTCACACCGTCCAGTGCCTGAAAGACCTGCTCGGCAACGCAGTCGCTTCCAAATGGAAACTGCTCACTCCTGCACAACAGCTTGCCAAGAGAAACCGTCTGCCCGTTCTCGGTACGGCGGAATGTCAGCCCCTTCAGACTGTCGGGCGAGTGCAGTTCTACTCCCGCCACACGGTCATTGACGTAGGTGATATGACACTCATATGCCGTGCCGTCATACGTCACGACAGCGTCATTGTCAACGGCCGCTATCACTTCGGGAATCTTCACCGTTTCACTGCATGACGCAAACAGCAGGACGGCTGCGATCGGTATCCAACAAAGCTTCTTCAAATCCATTCCTCCCGTTAAAAGTCGATTTCCTCTATCAGATCGGACGGAAGCATGGTACGCAGGGAACGCTTTTCCGCACATCTGTCCCCTGCCAGTCCATGATAATACACCGCATAAGCCGCCGCTTTTTCCGTACTGAGTCCCTGTGCCAGAAGAGAACCCATCATCCCCGCCAGCACATCACCGCTGCCGCCCTTTGCCATACCGTTGTTGCCTGTGAGGTTCACATACACCTTTCCCTCCGGTGTGGCAATGATGGTATCTGCCCCTTTCAGCACCACGGTCACACGGTATTCCTGTGCAAAATCCTTTGCCACATCATAGCGGTATGCCTGAATGGTCTGTATGTCGCTGGCAATCAGCTTTGCCATTTCCCCCGGATGGGGCGTGATGATAATGGGAGCGGCCGCACGGCGGAGAATATCCAGATTGCCGCAAAGACTGTTCAGCCCGTCTGCATCAATGACCATCGGCTTGGTACTGTTCTCCACCAGCATGGCCATCATCTGCCGCAGTCCGTCACTGACCCCCATGCCGCACCCGATGAGCATGGCACTGGCACTCTCCACCGATTCAAATAAAATACGGTTGTACTCTTTGAAATTGATCTTGCCGTCCGTCGTCTGCTCCAGCGGCATGAATACCGCTTCTGTCAGGCATTGGGCGGCAATGGGATAGATTGACCGCGGTATTGCCATTTTCAGCAGTCCTACTCCCGTCCGCAAAGCGGCCTTACCCGCCAGCATGGCGGCTCCTGCCATGCCGTAGCTGCCGCAGATAGCCAACAGGGTGCCGTTTGTCCCCTTATGGGCAGACTTTCTTCTGGGACGAATGGGATTGCGGGCAATAAACGCATCGGTCGTTTCCATGATGGCATTGCAGCTGTCAAAAATATTTTTCGGTATGCCCACCTCCGCCACCGACAGCTTCCCGCAAAAATCCATCGACGGATACAATACGTGCAGGGGCTTGAGTGCCGTAAAAGAAATGGTATGGTCTGCGTGGAAACAGGTGGTAATAATACTGCCGCTGTCACACAGAATGCCGCTGGGTACGTCCACGGCAATTTTGACGGCAGCGGTATTTTCATTGCAGTAGCCAATCAGCTCACCGACATTCGGCTTCAACGCATGACTGAACCCGATTCCGTAGACCGCATCAATGATCATGTCCGCCTGCTTGATTTTTTCGATAGATTCATACATCTGCTCGCTGAATTCATGCACCATCACCATTGGCGGCAGGATACTGAAATTGGTGCGTGCCAGTTCCGATTGGGGGAAGCCGTCTGCCAGAATGACACAGACCTCAAACTTCTCCGCCAGCATCCTTGCCGCTACAAAACCGTCACCGCCGTTATTGCCCGTACCGCAGACAATGCAAATCCGGCGGATCCTTTGTTCCATGGCGAGGTTTTCCGCCAATTCCGCCACACTCTTCCCTGCCGTTTCCATCAGGGAGGACATCGGGATTCCGCACCCGGCGGTAATCTCCTCCATATTTCTCATTTCCTTGCTTTCCACTACGATCATCAGTTATCACCCTCACATCATATGCTGTTTTTGGCTTCCGTATTCACTGGAGATAAGAGGAATCCGCACTGCGAATGTATTCCATCATTTCTTTGCGTCCGCTTTGACTGATAGGGAACGTCCGCTCTTCGAGTATCTGCTCCATGCTTTTTTCATAGCAAAATTCTCCGTGCCAGATCTTCACCGTCATGATCTCCTCTTTCGGCACCGGCAGAATAATGTAATG
The DNA here is from genome assembly GCA_900320925.1 of uncultured Eubacteriales bacterium. Classification (GTDB taxonomy): domain Bacteria; phylum Bacillota; class Clostridia; order Oscillospirales; family Acutalibacteraceae; genus UBA1213. Next base: position 13,557 of record ONUD01000222.1, on the reverse strand, counting down.
AAACAGACCGTTGCACTCTGTATAAGGATTGTTATTCTGGAACCACTCAATATTCGGCAAGCTTTTACACATCATCCAATATCACCTCTCTATTTGTTTTACCACATATTTTCATTTATCGCAAGACTAATTTCTATCCAAAAACTACGAAATACTTGCTATTTGGCGAAAGTTCATGTATAATGTTGTTACAATCATTTTTTTGAAAGGTGGAATCAGAATGAATCACCAACCAACCGTTAAAAATCCTGTCACATACCTGTTTGCCAAGCCGTCTGCCTTTACCTTGCTGTGTTCTCTGGCGGCAATGACTATCTTCTCACTGCTGAGAACGCTTGTTGCCACGTTTGATGCCTACCGTCTGAGAGAACTGACCGCCATTTACTATTTTGCAGGGGACAGCTCCCTTGCCGTGGTTCTTGTGAATCTGGTACTGGGACTGATTGGATGTGCCATCCTCTTCTGGGGCTGTCGGGGCATGGCAGGTGCCGTGTTCGCCATCAGAAACAATCACGAGCAACAACTCCCTCAGGCTTTGAAACATCTGTTGATCTCCCTGATTGCTTCCATCTTCTTCACATCCATTATGATTGTATGTGCCCTTGCCTCCTCCAGCCTGATCAATTACCGTGCTGTCAGTGCCTTCTCTGCCAACCAAAGCGGTGACAATGCTTCCTCCCTGTTTTTGGCCACGGTACTGTTCGGTTCCCTCTTCCTGACAACGGAAATTACTCTCACACGGCTTGTGATGGCTATGGAACGTACACTGAAACACCATGTCCCTGAAAAACAGGGGGCTACTCTCGGCATTATCATTGCTTCCGTCAGTTCGGGAATCATGGTCATTACGTTCCTTGTCGCACTCATCACGCTGGTACTGCCGGATACTTCCTCCAATCGGCAAATGAATTTTGCAGGCGACCTTGCCATGAATACGGTTCATGTCCTGTTGGCGGCGGCGGCGTGCGTGTTCTTTATCACCCTGATTATCGTCGTTTCCCTGTATGCCACCGCTGCCGAAGAAAAAAAGGCCGAAAAACAGAAAAATACTATCTACGGCAGTCTTTTTGAAACCGAGCCTGCCCCTGCCTATCAGCCCTATACCCGCACCACCAAGGTCTTTCAGGGTTCCCCTGACGGCAATGAAACACCTGACTTCCGGCTCTCTCCGCCGTCAGAATCCTCCCGTACAGAATACCCCGCTCCCCTGACCGAAAAGAAAGGAAACGAAAATGAATACGTACAAACAATCTGACCTTATGCATATCCGCTCCATGCTGAAAGCCGTGTTCGGCTCCAAAGCCGTTCTTGCTCTCACCATCACCCTGGCTCTCATCACGGCAGGTATCCTTTATCTGGCATTCGAGTTTTATCACCTCATTAACACACTCTTCAACTCCGAAACCTTTCGGAATTATATCTTGAGCGAACTGGCAGGAGAATTTTCCGAGTACGAGTATGAATACAGCATCAGTGTCAACGAACTGCTCCAAATGACCCAGAATATCCTGCAAAATATGACCTTTTTCCTGCTGATCCCTGCCGCTGCCGGTCTGTGGGCATTCTTCGGCACCCTCCACATCTACCTGCGTTCCAACAGCAGTGACGAACAGGCTTCTCCCCGTGCCGGCTTTACGGCATTGCAGGCACTGGCAATCACGGTACTTGTTATCATGGCTCTGCCCTGGCTGCTGATGGCACTGGTGGGGCTGATTGCACTGCTGGCTCCCGGTGCTGCTCTCTCGGCACTGCTCATACTGGTATGGACAACCGCAGGGATGATGCAAACCATCAGCCTGATCGTCTTTACCTCCTCCGCCAAAAAAGCCGTTGACAATACGGTCTTCAAGGCATCCGGGGCAGGTGTCCTGCAATTCTCCTCCCTGATGATGGCTGTCATTTCCATCGTCTCCTGTATCCTCGGATTCATCAACATGGCAAAATTCCCCGAACAGGAACTCAGCATGACAGGACTCCCCCAAAGCGTTCTTGCATCACTCAATCTGTTCAGTCTGGTCAGCAATCTGCTCACACTGGCAGTGGCAGTGGCCTGCTTCCTCGTATTCCTCATCGCCAAGCACTATGCCCAGAAGCTGCCCCTTGCCATCAATGCCCAAAATGCCTACCATGCTAACATGAGCAACCTCTACCCCGATTCCTACAACGGTCAGCTCCCTCCCGAAAGTCAGCCTTACCGCCAGCAGCCTGACGGTCATTACTATGCCTCCAACAGCTTCCAACCTTACCAATCTCCACAGCCACCACAGTCCTCCGGCGGCAATTACTATACTTCCAAAGGCTTTCAGCCTTATCAATCTCCACAGCAGCCGCCCGAACATGAACATACTGTCTATCCTACCGAAAAACCTGAATCGGAACAAAATGATTATTCTGATGGATTCTGAAAAAAGCTCCCTCTGAACCATATCGGCTCAAAGGGAGCTTTTTTAGACTTTGACCTGAAACAAACCATGCCGGTTACAATAGGCATACAGGTACCTGACACGGGCAATCTTGCATCTTGCTTCCGCATTGCCCTGCGGGTACAATTTGACAAACTGTATTCCTTGGTCGGAAACTGCTGCTAAAAATGAAATATAATGTTCTTTGGTCATGGGATGGTCAATCGTCACATAATACTCATCTTCCACTTTGGCAAGATGAATCTCATGTTCCTGCTCTGCCGTTTCCGCTTCAAGCGGCGGCAGGGTAATCCCACAGCAGCTTACCACTGCTTCTCCGACTGACCAGACTACATTGCCGCACACCGGACAAACATAACACTGACTCCGAAACATATTGGCAGAACGGTTTCTGTTGCGGATGTACTCCCCTGACAACAACTCTGTCACAGAAATGTCCAGTGCTTTTGCCAGAGGCTCCAATAAGCTGATGTCAGGAAATCCCTGACCGTTCTCCCACTTGCTGACAGCCTTGCCGCTGACATAGAGCTTCTCTGCCAAGTCCTCCTGCGTCATTTTTTTGCTTTCACGAAGCCTGCGTATGACGAATCCCGTAATATATCGATCCATCACTATCACCTCCTACTAACAGTCTACCATAACCGCCATACAAAAGGCTACCTACGTATCGTAGAGTATTTGCACAAAAAACTTGCAAAGCCTGCCCGAATAGGTTATAATAGCCTTGTGAAAGAAACATCGGAGGGAAAGTCAATGAAAAAACAATGGATTATGGCACTGGGAGTCCTGACAGCCGCCTCTTTGACGGGCTGCATGAGTTCCGGTCAGCAGTTGGAAAAGTTGTCCACCGCAGAGGCACCCGACAAAGCTTCTGTCAAGTCATCCGATTACAAAAATGACTTGGAAGGTCTGGAAAAATACCTCACCGCACTGAATTATCTTCCCGAAAAGGCAGAAGCCACCGAAATGCTCTACAAAGTCATCGGGGCTAAAGACGGTGACAGATACAATTTCCGTGTCAACAATGCCACCGTAGTCGTGGAACTGTATGAATACGACCCCGATGCTTTGGGTGATGAGGGAAAGCGTGTACTGAACGAGGTCAAAGAACAGGGAGAATTTCGTGTATTCGACAAAGATTCCCAAATTGATGAGAATCCTGCCTATCCTGCTACACTTTCCAATAACGGCAAGTATCTTGTCCTCTATACGGACAGTTCTTCCGATTTGGACAATATCCAGCGAAAAGCAGATTTTGAGATTGCTGTCAAAGAATTTTATCAGAGCTGAAAAAAAAACCGTTTCATCTTTTCGATGAAACGGTTTTTGGCTGTCAGCCGATACCGGCTGTAAAGGTTCTGCTGACAACAGTCCCCTTGCTGTCCTTGACATTGATACGTACCATATAGGTAATACCCTCTGTCACTTTGATGCTGGCAGAAGCTGTTGTGGAATAGTCCTGCTTGGTGACCCACTGACTGGCAGTGGCTCTCTTGTAGAGGATCTGATACTGATAGGGAGCTGTACCGCCCTTGGCACTGCACTTGATCGTGAAAGCACTGCCCAAAGAGAGCGTCGAGGTGTTTTCCAGTGAGGATTTGACGGTCACTTTAAAGATTTTCTGTGCCACAACGCCTGTCTTGTCCTTGACATTCACGCAGATGTCATAATTGGTAGCGGCAAGCGGCTTCCATGCATGAGCGGCTGTTGTATTATAGGCTTTCATTTCGATCCAATCGGAAAGACTGGAACGCTTGTAGAGAATCTGGTACTGATAAGTACCTGTACCGCCTGTGGCAGATGCCTTGATATTGACGGTATCTCCCACGCTGGCAGTTTCAGCAGAGATGGTGGAGGTATTTTTAAGAGCCGATACTTTCAGCGTGAAATACTTTTTCTCAATGGCTCCTGTATTGTCCTTGACCTTGATGCAGACATTGTAAGTAGTTGCCTTGGCGGGTTTGAAAGCCACAGTGGCATTGTCACTATAGTTTTGCTTCACAGTCCACTGAGAATCGGATGTTTTCTTGCAGAGAACGGCATACTGATACGGTGCCTGACCGCCTGTGGCAGCTCCCTTGACGGTGACGGACGCACCGAGGGTCGTGGCAGTGGCAGAGATGGTGGACTTGTTGGCAAGCGGTGCATTCTTGACTTCCAGCTTGAAATACTTTTTCTCAACAGTTCCCTTGGTGTCCTTGACCTTGATGCAGACATTATATTCTCCTGCTTCAGCGGGAGCAACCGCTGTTTCTGCCGTGTCACTGAAAGTCTGAACGGAAGTCCAGTTGGTTTCAGCGGTTTTCTTATAGAGTACAGAGTACTGGTAAGGAGCAATACCGCCTGTGGCAGAGCTGAGTGCTTTGGCAGTCTGACCCACCTCAATGGAAGCGGCAGACATCGTGGAAGTATTGGCAAGAACAGGATTGACCTTCAAGGGCATGAGTTTATCGGAAATCGTACCGTTTTCGTCCTTGATTTTGACAAGCACCTGATAATCCGTTGCTTTCAGCGGTTTCACTGTGGCGGTTTTGGCAGTACCGAAATCCTGAATGGTTGACCATGAGCTTTCAGAAGCTCTCTTGTAGTAGAAGGCATAACGGAACGAACCGGAACCGCCTGTAGCGGCTGCGGTAGCCGTCACGGTGTCACCAATGACGATGTTGTTGGCGGAAAGCTTGGATTTGTTCACGATGACGGAAGGCACATTGATAAAACGCTGCACGGTTTTGGCATCCGTCTGGTCGGAATCACAGACAATCTTGATGGGATGAGAACCGGCAGGGGTATTGCCTGCCACCTTGACATTCCAGGTAGCCTGCTTGCTTCCGTTGACATTGATGGTACCCAGTGAAACGGTATTGGAACCGTTGGCAAGGGTGAAACCTGTCGGAAGAACAATCTTGGCAGTAGCATTTTCTGCATCGGCAGTCCCGATATTCTGGATATAGGCCGTCACGGCAAGGGTGGAATAATTCGGCAGTCCTTGTGCATCCGTGCTGGTATAGGTAAGGGTGTTGTCGCCATAGACACTGACTGCCAGCGGCGGCATGAGATCCTGTGTTAGTTCACTCAGACCGTAATAGGTAGTATAAGTACGTGTTTTGCCGGCGGCAAGGGGTTTTTTATCCCATGTCACGGTCACGGCACTGTCACCGTTGCTGTAGCCTTCATTGATCTGATAGTCCCATGACTTATTCTTGACACGACTCCAGTTGGCAAACTGCACTTTGTCAGGCTTGTTGGTATCGCCGTAACGCAGGAATGTACCTTGTGAAATGACAGTCGGATTGGTCAGGCTGTCAAATGCCTGCCAGTACTGGGGGATATTGTCACCCGTAAATTCGGTTTCCGTTGTCACATCACCAACGCCTGCCACTCTGAACGGAGCATAGTCGTTGCTGCCGAGCATGGTGTCAATCATGATTCTCAGACCGACATTATGGGATTTGGTATCGGTATTTTTGACAATGTACTTGATTTCCAGCACATCATCTCTTGCGGTAGAGATGTTTCTGATAAAGGAAAGCTTCTGTGTCACAGAAATCTTATCAAATTCGCCCGCAGAGGTATTGCATTTTTCATTTGCATCATAAGCCGGACGAGTGGTCAGTGAACCGCTGCTGTACTCATAGGCATTATCGTCTACAGCAACCGTTGTGTAGGAAGTACTGCTGCTGGGGAAGCCGTACATCATTTTTTTGTCGTTGTCACTGTCCGTAGCAGGGTCGCCGCCTGTTGTACCCAGAGCAAAACGGCCTGATGTACGCACACCGAGCTTGATGTACTCGTTGGACATATAGTCCCCTTCAACGGTCACTGCCCCCGTTGTATCCGCCGCATTGACCGTCATTCCGACCTGAGCCGATGCCAACAGTCCTGCCGCCAGAACAGAAGCTGTCAGCGATTTCAACCATTTCTTCATTGAAAAAATCCTCCTCTGAATTTTTTGTATTCCCTCACGGAAATTACGGTCTTTATTATACATCCTCTTGCATTGATTTTCCATATGCATTTTCACGATATTTTCATACAAAAAGTAGAACAAATTCTATTTTTTCCATAACAAAATACGGCGGCAATTGCTTGCCGCCGTATCGGAACGGTATTTACATTCTGCCAAAGCCGCCCATCATGCCGCCTCTGCCGCCCATCATGGGTTGAGGGATAGCATCCACCTGAGAGCCGTTAATGATGATGGTACCTCCTGTATAGGTCGCTGTCCCATCGTAGTCAAAAGATTCCGAAGGTCCCTGAGTGGGATACGTGACACTGATAGTCCCTCCTGATACAATGATATTCCCGTTGGCATCAATACAGTCAACATCACTGCCGTTCATGGTAATGGTCAGGCTGCCGCCTGCCATTTCTACTGTGGGAGTATTGTATGCCGAGCTTTTGGCGGCAGCATTGATACCGTCATCGGAAGCGGATATATTGATGGTACCGCCGTTAATCTGGATATAGGTACTCTCTATTCCCTCTGAGGAAGTCAGGTTGAAAGTACCGCCGTCAATTTGTACAGCACTGGTACCCTGTATGGCATCAGAAGAAGCCGTAACGGTAAAGGTGCCGTCAGCAATATAGATCCAGCCGGATGTATTGTCATCATCATTTTCACTGTGGAATGCATCCTTGGACGAATTGATAGTAAACGTGCCGCCGCAGATGGCAATGGAATCATTGGCTTCCACGCTGTCCTCCACAGAGGTGATTGCATACGTACCGCCCGTGAATTTCATATCATCCTTTCCGGAGATACCGTTGTTGGAGGAAGAGATGGTCAGTGTGCCAAGACCGTTGAATACCAAATCATCTTTGGAAAAGATGACCGCATCGGTATTGGTATCGCCGTCTGAGGTAAACGTGCCTGTGACGGAGAGGGTATTTTGGCTGTTTTCGGTGGTGGTGATAAAGCACTTGTCAGCCGATACCACATAGATAGCCGGTGCATTGTCATTGGTCATGCTCACGCCGTCCAGCACCAGCTGTACCTTGCTTTCTTTGTCGGCTTCGACCCGAATCGTGCAGTTCGATGCCGTGCCGCTGATTACATACGTACCTGCCTCGGTGATGTTCACGGTCTGCCCGTCCGTCACCTGTACGGATTTGGCATCGGAAAGGTCAGGTGTCTGGAGAAGGTCACGGTCACTGAATAAATCTGCCGTTTCCAGCAAACCGCTTGTGTTGGCGGTGAAAGTTGCCGATATACTCTTGGTGTCTGAAGTCACTGCCTTGGAGGACACCGTGGAGCTTTCCTGCACAGCAGAAGGCTCATTGCTTTCTTCCTCTTCAACAGACAATTCCTTGCTGTCCTGTATTTCCATCTGCTCCGTGGTCGTTCCCGTGATAGAGATTTGCTTTTCTTCTTGCTGCACTGCCTGTCCGCAGCCTGCTGTCGATAGTAACAACACCGCCAAAGCGATGATAATAAGATTCTTCTTTTTCATCATGGTAGCCTCCTTGTTTTGTTTTGATGATTATAGTATAGCAAGTTTTTCCCATGATGTCCATAAATAAACTTCTACTATTCCGAAAACAATCTTTGAACCAAAGCTATAAAATTTTTAAGTTTCCAGTTCAAACGGCAGCCAGCACGGCATTTGTTTTGCCATTTCCTCTTCCAGACGCTGTCTTTGCACAGCGGAAAGCTCATCGGTACACGTGAATATGACTTTCAGCGGGTCTGCCGAAACAGAAAAGCTGCCATGGGCATTGAAGCTGTCACGCACTTTTTCCATGCCGGCAAGGGTATAGTCTGTCTGCAAAAGAGAAAGTGTCAACAGGATTGTCTGTCGTTTGCCCGGCAGGGTGTGATCCAGATTCAGGTGTCGAATCAGCTTCCCACGCCTGAGAAGCCCGTAGCTTTCCGCTGTCGGTACAAAACATTCCCTGAGCAGTTCCTCTAATATATCATAAACGATCTGCAAGCCCTCTGCATAGGCCATCAGTTCGGCATAGATGAGGGTACCCTGAGAGATATCATACAGCCCTGTGGCAGAAAGCTTTTCCTGTAGGGATTCAAATGCTGTCATAACATCCCTCCTGTCATGCGGCGGAAACGGAAACACTGCCGCATTTTGCCAACTGCTGCTGTGAAATGGCAACGTCCTGCATTCCCGAAAAGGCATAATTTTCCACGCCGTCCGTTTCATAGATTGCCTTGCCGAGAGCCGCCAGCTTTACGTCCTCTCCCACGGACAAATCACGGAAGAAATTCTGTATCGCCACCCCCACGCCGCCGGTCACGGCATTGGTTTCATAACCGCTTCTGACTTGTACCGTCACCGTGACATTCACTGTCACAGCCTCCGCTTTTCTGACAGAAAGGCTGATGCCAAAAGGACAGTTTGCCTGCAACAGTGTACTGACATTCTGAAAAGCTTCATCGGTGGGAATATTGCCCCTGCCGCCGACGTACACTACAATTCCCCCTGCGGGTACGGAAGCATTGACAGAAGCAGACTGTATCCCGTCCACAGAGGAAGCCAGACGAGCATAATAAGCCTGATTGGCACCGTTGGGTACATTGCGGCAGTTGTCAAGGATTCTTGCACGGAGCTGTTCATCGGATTCGTCATCGGTTCCGCCGATAAATGAACTGGCATTGGTGATTTCCATCCCCACCGCAAAATAGGTGACAATGACTTTCACCTGATTGCGGGCAATATTGTATTGTGTGCCGCTGTGCTGGGCAATGCATTCCACCATCTTATAAGTATCGTTTCTTGGAATGACCGCATCCTCCACGGTCACGTATCGCAAAGAGCCGTCTGCATTGGAACAGACCGTTCCCTGCGGAATGGTCATGTCATGCTCGGCGGGCATATCCAGCCGAAAGACGACCAGTCCTGAAGCCTTTTCCCCCTCGATACGGGACAAGCCCCTCTGTTGTGCATGGAGGTCAAGATAGGCTCCCGAAGCCGTATCGGGGAACATCTGCTGTTGGATACGTTCAGCCTCCGTGGAGAGGGAGTACAGTTCTCCTGCGAGCAGCCGCATACGAATGCCGGCATCACTTGCCCTGTCAGGCAGATAGCCTGCCAATTCTTCAAATTTTTCATTCATTCTGTCCAGTATTTCCTGATATTCCATAGTACCTCCTGTTATCTCAGTATCACTTCATATATGATTTGGTTCCGTAACACATGGACGGTGATGATTCCCTCTTCCACCGTGACACCTGCGATTTCTGTATCGGGCAGTCCGGCAAGGGCATGGCGGGCTTTGGCTTCGATAAGGGGAATGCAGTCGGGAGCAGAGAGATCAATCTGAAAAATATCACTTCCTAACGCTCTGTCATAGAGAAATGCCCCCTTTCGTGCCGAGAGGAGAATGTAAAGCTGTTGCCTGACAGCTTCCTCCCCTGCAATGCGGTAGGGCTGTCCGTTGTCATCAACGGCAAGATCGCCGCTGATATGCAGTGCGGTATCCATCATTCATTGTTCCCTCCTGTATACGGCTGTCCGTTAATGAGGACAGTTCCGTCATTTTTTAAGATAATGGAAGCACCACCCTGTGAATACAGGGCAAGTTCCCCCGGTTCTATGGCATAAGGATTGTCCACCCTCCTGACACCGATACAGATTTTTTCCTTTTCGCCCTGCAAAAGGACGGCATCGTCCTCTGCCTGCGGGACATAATCGACACCCTTAGGAGCGGCAATGCAGAATTGTCCCATACCGTCGGCATGGGAGGCTGCAATCCGCCTGTCCGCACCGACAACGACTTTTCCTGCCAGACAGCGGCAGGAAGGCATTTTACTGTTGAGCATCCCTTTGGAAAGTTTCAATGGTACTTCACCTCCGCATATAATTTTGTTACTTCACCATGTTCGGAAAGGGTGTAGCAGCGTTCCCTGAGAAGATAGGGCTTGTCATCGGTGTCGATAGAGAGAGCCGAACCCACGGGAGCAAACATTCCTCCCGCCAGTTCAAGTTCCAGCTGTTCATATTGGTTATCGGCACGGTCAAGCAGTTCCTGAGCGGACGCTGCGGACAAGGCGGCACTGTCGGCAGCATTGAGATACCGCCGTCTGCGGATATGGAGCGTTTCAGCAAGGGGACTGTGGAAAGGCATGACATAGCCGTCCGAACGGGCAGCCCTCACGATGATGTCAGAAAGAGGCTGACAGCGTTTCAGGGTATGCTTCACGGACAGGCATTCCCGTGTGGAAAGACAGCATATTTCTTCCCTGTCGCCCGAAACATCAATCACGCCGTCATGACGGACAAAGGGAGAGGTATGCAGGAACTTCCGGCAAAAGGAAGTCAGTACTGCCCATTCACTCATCCCCTTTGTCACGGTGAGTTCATCATCAAATGCCTTGTCGCTTCCGGCAAAGCGGTCAAATCCCAAGGGACGGAAATGCCGTTCCATGAGAATAGGCATGGAAACCATACTGTAAGTTTGAGGTAGTGCCTCGTTGTCGAGCAGCAGGCAGGCTTTGCTGCGGGCAGCAATCGTCAGCAAATCGCCTTTGGAGGTCACTTGGCGGGTCTGTGAATCCACGTAGCCCGAAAAGATGCATTCACCGTTGTGTTCCGCCTCTATGGTATGCAAGGCAGGTATCTCGCCTGTTACGGCAAACACGGCTGTCAGACTGTCGGCAGGGGCATCGGCAGAGGAAAGGAGTGTCAGTTTGAGTGGAAACTGAAAGGACAGCAATTTGTTTTGGGTGTCCCATATCCTGCATATCAGCACAGTACCACCTTCTTTCCATGGGGGAGCCTGGTGTCGGGGCGGAGGACATCGGGATTACAGCGGAGCAGGACGGGCAGGGCGATTTCATAGAGGTAAGCATAATCCCAAAGAGAGTGCTGTCCATCGGCAATACAGTATTTTGTCGGAGAGTCGCCGGAGGGGGACGGAGATTCGGTAAAGTGAAAGGCATATCGGACAGTGCCGTCAATATCCTCTCCTATCAATTCTAACGAGTCCAGTACAGCATACATGGGTTTCTGAGAGGGGATATAGAGAATTCCAGCCCCGCCGGCATGAAATAATGCCTGCAAACGCCCGAATACTTCATGACAGTCATTGCCGAAAAACTCCCCCTCACCGCTGACACGGCGGGACTGTGCCCCCATATCGGCAACGGTACTGCCGGCATAGGGGGATTGTTGTACAGCAAGCGTGCGTTTCAGAGCAATCCGGATTTTTGAGGGGTTCACGGGAAAGAGAAAATCCTTGTAGCTCATACGTCCTTTATGATTCATCGGCTTCCTCCTCTGCATCGAGTATTCTGGGATAACGGAGCATATCGGCTTTCACGAGTTCGGAAAGACGGGACAGCAGCAGGACGTTATCATCATAGAGAGATTCTGTTTCATTCATTGTCAAGCGTTGCCACCTCCATTTGCAAAGCAGTCAAGGTAATGGATTCACGAAAACGCTCCTTGTCAGCGGTCAGTGCAAATTCGTTCCAGAAGCAGTGCAGCAGAGAGATTTGCTGATCGTCCCATTGGAGCGTCACGGTAAAGTTGTCGAGGTCGTGGAAATTGCAGTTTTCAAACGGTCTGAGGAAGCAAAGATTGGTCAGTACCGCCTTGTATTGGGAAGTGGTTTTGACAACCGCCATATCCTCATTGCAGAAGCAGGAGCGAATCGGGTGCAGACGGACAGATTGTCGAATTTCCGCCTTTTCGGCTTGCAGGAAAGGGGAACCGTTGATACAGATACGGACATCTCGGCCGCAGACGGCAGTCAGTTCTTGCAAATCAATCACTCCTTCCTGCCGATACGGCACTTTCACGCAGTCCGAATGTCATCTTGACCTTGCAGGCAAAGGCGGTGGGGACATGGACACATCTGTCAACAGCAATGGAAACGATTTTTTTCTGCGTGTCCATTTCCGTGATTTTCATGCAGACATCTCTGGCACACGCCTCACAGAAAGCACCGCCGGAAGCTTCCCCGCAAAGCACGGTCACAATGGTTTTTTCGCCTTCCGTTTCCAGCAGGTCATAGCCGAGTAAGAAATGCATTCTGTCAGTTTGTTCGGAGCCAAAGGAAATGACAGGCTGTTCAACAGGAAACGGGACAGGCTCATTCATGTCTGCTCTTACCAGCAGGAAACCCTGAAAAAAGCTGTCCTGCTGAGCCTTTTGGTACAGTTCATCGGCAAAATGGTGCATCAGCCATTCACACTCCTTCCGTCAGGGGTTTCATGCAGGCTTTGGCATAGAAACCGTAGTGATCCCTCCACAGGATCATGTATCGCTGTGTCCCGTCCTCTATGATATCCCCATAGGCAGCCTCTTCCAGAAGTTCCTTTTCGGCAAAAAGCATATATCTTCCGCCGTCGGTTCTTCCCTCAGGGGTATGAAGCATATTGCCAAAGCTTTTCTGCTGGTAGCGGACAGGATACAGGACGGCAGCGCCCTGCCTGACACTGTCATGGTGGTACAGTGTGACAGGAATGCCGATTTTTCGGATTGCCATGCGGATTTTGTTCATGTCAGACCCCCTCAAATACAAATTCATCACTGTCAAAGACATCGGCAATATCCCCCAGAGCCTGACGGCAGATATGGAGAGCATACTCGATTTTCTGAGAAGAGGGCTTGACGGAGATCTCACCCACGGTAATATCATCACCGCTCTCGGTCAGTGACCAGAGGATCCACCTGTAATAGGCAAGTGCAGCGGCAGCAAATTCCAACCTGCTGCCGCACTTGTCAAGAGAAGCTTCCTGCTTGAGATGAGCGAGGATATAATCATACGCAGTTTCGCACAGGAAGCGGAATTTCAGAGAATCCTCCTTTTGCAGACCGGAAAGACGGCGAAATAGCAAAAATACATTCTGAAACTCCAACCGTCATTCCTCCCGTCAGACAGAAAGTACTTTGACTGCATCGGGGAAGAGCTTTGAAAAGCCGGCGGTGCAGCTGATGGAAGCTCTTTCCATTTGGCGGTCAATGAGCTTGTCGGAGTCGATGAGAATATCGCCCGACTGGATCATTTCAAGGGCACAGTTCTTATCAAGACCGACAATGTTGTTGACGGCAAGCGAGGGAGCATTGATGAGTTTGGCACCGAGAGGGGTAATCATCTTGCCGGAGCCTTGGAAGTCAAGGCCGGCACCTGCATCTCGCATTTCAGGCAGGGCAAGGATCTGCTGCATGAGTCCCGT